>CACXHC010000040.1 GCA_902767285.1 uncultured Ruminococcus sp. | reverse complement strand
ACCGTATTGTAGTATCGGCATATAACGGCAACCGCATTTTTATTTTCGGAACATATCCATAAATCAAGAAAATCGTATTTGTTTCCTTTGTATGCCGAAAAATAAGCCTCGATTTTTACTCCGTAGGGAGATTCGGAGCAGATTCGGTGCAAATCCAACTCAAATCCTCTTCCAAAATCGTTGAGATATATCATTTTACTGCGAGTTTTTTTGCAAGAACTGCAACTGTTTTTTCTACTGCTGTCATATCTGATTTGTAGGCTATTGTGTGCGGAGAATGAAGATAACGACACGGCAAAGAAACAGCTATTGTTCTTACTCCACCCCTTGAACACGAAATAACTCCGGAATCGTTTCCACCGGCAACTGCCTGTTTTGCCTGTGCCTTAACTCCGGCTTCTTTTGCCGATAAAAATGCCGATTTATATAATTCTCGGTCATAGATTGTTGCCTTGTCCATAAAAGATATAACCGCACCTTCTCCAAGCCGACAAACTTGTGATGCTTCATCATTATTCGGAATATCCGCCGCAGTTGTTGTTTCAACAACTATTGAAAACTCAGGATCTACCGTGTACGCTGCTGTTTTTGCTCCTCTGAGTCCGACTTCCTCCTGAACAACAAACGTGAAATACATATCAAATGGCAAATCGCCTTTTATAATATCGATGAGAACCATACAGCCGAATCTATCATCTATTGCCTTTGTTATGATTGAATTTTCATTTTCTTCAAAAAATCCCTCAAAAGCAACGAGTTCGCCCACAGATACGCTGTTTTGTGCATCGTTATCGTCTAATGCTCCGATATCTATATACATTTGCGATATTTTTGGGATTTGTTTTCTTCCTTCCGAGTCAAGCAGATGAAGCGGTGTTACGCCAAAAACTCCGGTTATTCCCGAATCACACAAATTAACTCTTTTGCCGGATATTACTCGCCTGTCTATTCCGCCGACTTCGTCAACACAAAGAGTTCCGTCATAATTTATGTGCGTAACAATGAAGCCTACTTCGTCCATGTGTGCCGAAAGCATCAATTTATTTTTGGCACGCTCAAGACCTCTTTTGAAAACAATAAGATTGCCTTGAGCGTCTATTTCTATCGAGTCCACATAATCCTTTATTTCCGATATTATTATATCTCTTACTCTTTTTTCGCCTGAGGAAACTCCATTTGCAAGACAGAGTTTTTTCAAAAGTTCAAAATCCATATCCGATCCCCCTTAAATGCACGAGCGTATGTATTCATAAATAAGCTGTGCGGTATTTTCAACATCATTAAGACTTACTATTTCAACAGCAGTGTGCATATTTCGCTGAGGAACAGAAACAAGCCCTGTTGGAATACCGCTTTTTGTAATGCTTATCTTATCGGCGTTTGTGCCTGTTCGACCACCAGTGACTTCTAATTGATAGGGAATTTCGTTTTGTTTTGCGACATTAATCAAATTGTCGGAAATTTTTTTCGAAAGTATGGGAGATATACATATCATTGAACCGCCGTCAAGAATACCGCTTTCGTACTCTGCAACGCCTTTTTGACGTGCAAAACTTGCATCTACAACTATCGCCTCATTCGGAAAAATCGAAAAAGCCGATGTTGACGCACCTTTTCCGTATGTTTCTTCCTGTGAGGTAAACGCAAATGTTACACCGCTTCTTACGGGAGATTCTTTTATGAGCTGAGCGACTCTTATCAAAACAGCACAACTTACTCGATTGTCTGTCGAACAGCAGGTGAAACGATCGTTGAGCAGAACAGCCGGAGTAATATCATAAGCAACGGTATCGCCTACCGATACAAGCTCTTTTACTTTTTCGGCTGAAAGACCAGTATCAAGATAAAGGCTGTTGCTGTCGGGGGCTTTGTCCTCACCGCCATCGGAAAGATGCGGGGGCATACAGCACACAACGGCAGTAATTTCTCCGCTGTCGGTTATGATTTTGAATCTGCTGTCATTTGCAGTACGAAGATCCATTCCCCCGCATGGGGATATTTTCAGAAATCCTTTTTCATCTATGTATGTAACGATATAGCCTATTTGATCTATATGGGCATCTAACATGATATTATAATTTTGAGTATCGCCCAAAGTGGCTATAACATTGTTGTTTTTGTCGATAAAAACATTGTCTGTGAATGGAGATATTTCGTTCTTAACGAGTTCGCACACGTTTTCTTCACGGCCAGAAACACCATTCGCCTTACATAATCTTTCCAAAAGTTCAATCATGAGAGTTTATTTACGAGCGTTTTGAAATGCTCTCCTCTTTCTTCAAAATTTTTATAAAGATCAAAGCTGGCACTTGCCGGAGAAAGAGATACTTTATCGCCGGGGATTGCAGATTTTCTTGCGGCGTTTACGGCTTCTTCCATATTTTCAACTTCGATTATCTCGGGTTTTTCCTCGCTGTATTCGGGAGCATTTAGAATTGCCGTTTTTATTTTTTCGGCAGTTGCCCCCATTACTATGGCAGTTTTGACTTTTTTGCAAATCAATCTTCCTAAATCTGTATAATCAAGATGTTTATCGTAGCCGCCCAAAATAACTATTATTTTTTCGTCATAAAGCGAAAGCGTACCCAGTGCTGTTCTTGTGGGACTCGATGCGATGGAATCATTATAATATTTTACGCCGTCCAATTCTCTCACAAATTCGTTGCGGTGAGCTACTCCACCGAAATTACGAGCAACACCAACAATGGTTTCGGGCGAAACTTCTCCCCAAACTGCTGAAATTGCGGCAAGATAATTCTCAACGTTATGGAGTCCGGGAATTTTTATATCAGATTTATTCATAACAAAAATATCTTTTCCGTTTTGTGCGAAGAAGATGTCACCGTTTTCATTCATGTATGCACCGTTTTCGATCTTGGTACGGCGTGAGAATTTCAAAAGTCTGCCTCTTACATTTTCCTCAAACGAATTTGAAATATCGTTATCGAGATTTAGTACACTGCGTGAAAATGCGTTTTGATGAAGAACTATATTTCGTTTTGCATCGATATACTCCTGCATATCTTTGTGTACATCAAGGTGATTCGGTGCAAGATTAGTTACAATTGCCGTGTCGGGGCTTTCTCTCATCGAAATCAACTGAAAACTCGACAATTCCACAACGGCATAATCATTCTCGGAAATTGTTTCGATTTCGGGAAGAAGCGGTTTGCCGATATTTCCGCCGAGATGAACAGTTTTGCCATCGGATTTTAGAAATTCCGAAATAATGGTCGTTGTTGTTGTTTTTCCGTCACTTCCCGTAATACCGATAATTTTACAGGGACATATATCAAAAAATACTTCCATTTCGGAGGTAACAACTACACCTTTTTTACGCATTTGTTCAATTTCGGGAATAAAAAATTTCATTCCGGGAGTGCGGAAAAATATATCTATATCATCAAAAGAAGATATATAATTTTCTCCTAAAGAAAGATAAGCTCCCGATTTTTCGGCTTGGTCGGCGATACTGCCGAGCTGATCTCTGGTACGCTTATCGCAGGCGATTACCGTTGCACCATATTTGGTAAAAAGCGGTATAAGAGGAAGATGGCTTCTGCCAATTCCGCAAAGAGCAATTTTTTTACCCTTTATTTTTTTGAAAAAACTAATCACTTTAGTGTCCATACTCAAGTACCTTTCTATTTACAAAAATTTACAATATTTCAATTCCTTTTGATGTTGGCTTTGCCGTTTGAGCAAAAGGATATTGAGTTCTCATTTGACTTGCACAAAAATCTGCTTTTTCAGAATCATCAAAAATTGCAAATACTGCCGAACCGCTTCCACTCATGCAAGCACCCAAACTGCCGTCAAAATTTTTCAATTTATTGGTTATATCCAAAAGTTCGGGTATTTGGAGAGCCTGCTCGAAATCATTATGCAGATTTCGAGCTATTGATTCGGTAGTTACAAGATTATTAAGCATTATGTCTGTTGACGGGGATTTATTCATACCAAAAGCATCAACGGCTTTATACGCTTGTGATGTCGATATATTTATCGATGGTTTAACAATTACAAATATACATTCGGGAATGTTTTCAAGTTTGGTTAGCTTTTCTCCGATTCCTTCAGCAAGAACTGTTCCGCCGATAAGACAAAACGGAATATCCGCTCCGATTTTCGCACCAATGGTAATTAATTCTTCTTGTGAAAACGGTTTGCCATACATCTCGTTTATTCCGAACAAAACCCCTGCACCGTCTGCACTTCCGCCTGCAAGCCCTGCTTGTGCCGGAATATTTTTTTGTATATCTATATGCAGTCCATCAAATTTTTTTCCGGTTTCTTTAAAAAAGATGTCGGCACATTTTACGGCTATATTGCTGTCATCGCAGGGAATATCGCTTTTGTCGCATGATACTGTTATTTTTTTTGATGTATTTTCTGTAATTCGCAAATATTCGTAAATTCCAACAGACTGCATTACAGATTTCAAATCATGGTATCCATCGGCTCTTTTTCTAACTACATCAAGAGTTAGATTTATTTTGGCACTTGCTTTTACTGTTATCATATTTGGAATCCTCTTTATCGAAATTTCTATTCTTTTTTCTCTTTTAAATTATAATCGGTGTCTTCTGCTATCATTTCAAGCATAATATCGGCAAAGCGAGGGTCAAATTGAGTGCCTTTGCCTTTTTCTATTTCGCTTCTCACTTTATCCTGAGACATTGGATTACGATAACTTCTATAACTTGTCATAGCATCGTATGCATCTGCTACGGTAATGATTCTTACTTTTTCGGGGATTTCTTCACTGGCTATGCCATCGGGATAACCTTTTCCGTCATATCTTTCGTGATGCCATTTTGCACATATAGCAAGTTCCTCCTTCTCTTGGATATTTTGAAGGATTTTGGCACCCATTTCGGGATGAGTTTTTATTAATTTGTATTCTGTCGGAGAAAGCTTATCCGATTTGTTTATAACAGCATCGGGAATACCGATTTTTCCTATATCGTGTAAAAGCCCCATCATATAAATGTCATTGAGTTCGGATTCGGAATATCCGGCTCTTCGTGCTATTTCTTTTGAGTAATTAGCTACTCGTCCCGAATGACCTTTTGTATAAGTATCTTTTGCATCAATCGTTCCGGTGAGCGTTTGAACAATGTGAATAAGCATTTGTTCGGATTCTAATATTTTATTGCGGACTTCGCTCTCAAGATATTCTCTTGTTTTGTTTATATCGACAACCTGCTGAACACTAACAAGTATAAGCAATACCATAAGCCCTGCAAGCATTGGGGTTTCGTTGATCATTTTTTCGAAAAATATGAGTATTACTATTTGTATTATCGATGTGAACATAAAGAAAAGAAATCCTATTGATGTATATAAATACTCTTTTACATATCCTTTTTTTATGTCCATAAATGAAGTATATATTACACATAAAACAACTACTCCAAGTTCGGAGTCTATATAAACGAGTGATTTTTGGAAAGAAAATATTCCAAAAAAATGCAGAGATGTCCACAAAATATAACTTATAAGCGACAAAACAAACAAAAATCTATAAAGTTTTTGGTAGCGTTTTTTCTGTATCGAGTCAATGTATATCAACAGCGAAAACGGCATCATTAAGCAAAACAAAAAGCCCATTACACCATCAACAAAATAAACTCTCGTTACAAACGGCGTTATTTGCGATACCGCTATCAGCCAGCACGCAACAATAAAAATACCCCATGCGGCGTACAGCATATCGATAGTTTGTTTTTTCCAAAGCCGCAGAATTATACCCATAATAGTAACAAAAAGCGATTCGACAAAAAGAATAACAGACATAAAAAACGGAATACCGTGTTTTTTCATTATATAGTCGTACACTCCATCATAAGATGATACAAAAACCTCAGGTATAACTACCGGATTCCAATCCGTTTTACCTCTTATTATTTCGACTATACCTCCCGAATCTGTCATTGTTAGCGGTACCATTACATAAAATTCTTTTAAAGAGCCTCCCGGTATGCCGGTATCTTTGTCTCTTCTGAAATCTTTTCTCAATACTCCGTTGATATATACCTTTACATCACTTCGGTTGATGAAGCACAAAACATCTTCGTTTTGTACTTTTTTCGGAAGTTTTGATACTATAATAAAATTTTGTGTGTATGCTCTGTCGTCATTATACGTCCCTTCGACTTTTGATACTCTTCCTCTTTCGTCAATTACCGTCCAATGTTCGATATATTCTATTTTCGAGTCCTTATAGTTAGAATTATTTTTTACGCTCTGTGTTAAATATACACCAATGAACAGACTAAACAAGAATATACATAAAAAAACTATTTTAAATACAAGTTCACTTGAACTTGTTGTTTTTTTATCCTCCATTATGTTGTCCTCCTTGGCAATTTATCGCCAAATGGTATTTATGTAATCAATATTTGAAATTATCTTTAGGGTGATTTTTTTATATAACTGTATTCGTTTCATTATACCACATTTTAGTACTTACTTCTACCCCTTATTAACAATTTTTTGTTTTTATTTTTATAAGAAAATTAAGAGAATTGTTTTTGTTTATTTTGTACAAAAACAATCCCACAAGTTTTTGCCTGTGGGATGTTGTATATTTACTAAAGATTACGTTTTTGAGTTAATTTAAAAATAATCCTCCCCACTCAACGGCGGTGAATCCATTACGCTCAAAAGGCGTTATTTTTGCTAATTGCTGAGGGGTATCGTCTTTTACGAATACAAACCATATACGAATAAATGTATCGGGTTTAGGGGATATTTCGATTGGCATTGACACATCAACAGTTTCGGTTAACTGAGGATACATTGTGTAATCGTGTCCCGATTCGAGTTTTTCGCACCAAAAATCGGTGAAATCCGATATTTCTTTATCATTGAATCCGTATGATTTCAGAATATTCTCAAAATCGGAAAGTCGGTCATCTGCATGAATAATAAATCCTTCGTTGGTTTGGTAGAAATCCGGAAAAGTTGTTGATTCATAGAACAGATAGCCATATTCTGAACCATCAACCGTTAGTGAACCATCGGGGTGAGCCGTGCCTGTCCAGTATTCACCGTAAATCGGGTCGGTAATGGTGAGAAGGTCGGGTATACCGAATTTTACGTCAAATAGTGTATCTTCTTCGGGATACAGATATATATTCGGTTTGTAAACGCCGACTCCGTTTCCTTGGAATGTATTTCCCTTACATTTAAGCTGCATTTCAGCGATTAGCTTGTCGGCTTCGTCACCCTCTATACCGTATACCAAATAATCGTACCAGTCAAAAAGATTTAAATA
This sequence comes from uncultured Ruminococcus sp., assembly GCA_902767285.1. Lineage (GTDB taxonomy): Bacteria > Bacillota > Clostridia > Oscillospirales > Acutalibacteraceae > RUG592. Next base: position 7,078 of record CACXHC010000040.1, on the reverse strand, counting down.
GCCGTCCTGAAGATACTTGTTCATATTGTCGATCATTTCATCAAGATAACCGAGGTCACTCACGGCATCGTTTATCTCCTTGACCATAAGCGGATTATTTATGGTAACATCGGCAATAGTCAGAAACTCGCCTATGGGTTTTACTATCGGGATAGTTCCGCCTATCATAGTTGCGGCGTTTGCACTTCCTTTTAGTGCCATTCCGCAAAATTCCAAAAAAGAACTTTTGTATCCTATTGTAGGATTTTCGTACATAGTGTAAAAGCCGTAAGCTCCGACTGCAATATCAACAGCTCCGCCAACCTTCTCTCCGATACCGCTTGCCGTTGGTTTATAATTCGCCCAGTTTTTATAATGATTGTACCAAAATTTGCCGTTGTTATGGCGGGCAAATCCCTTGAGCATTCTACCGTTTTTTCTGAATTTCTGACCAAGATACCTTCCGGCATATTTAGCGTTTTTGCTCATGCCCCATCTGCCTATGGCATTTATGGATTCAACATAATGATTTTTAACATAATTTAGACCTTTGATAGACCATTCGGTAGCTTGTCCGGGGCCTAATGATATGATGGCTCCCTTTGAAGTATCGTATATTTGACCTTCGTATGAGTCTTTAGGCGGAATTTTGACATCTGAATTATTTCCGAATTTTTTAAAGATAGACAGCATTGTATCATCGATTTTCTCAGACAATATATCGTCCGCACTTGCCGGAATGCTCACAGCTGAGGAAACGGATAATATGAATGCCGTAATTAATGCCGTCAATTTTACTAAAACTTTATTTGTCATTTTGTTCTACCGCCTTTCCTGAACGTTGCACATAATAAGCTATATAGCCGTTCATACTTTCATCAATACCAAGCTGATATGCACGGTCAAGCATAGGCAGACCCTTGTCATACAAATCTTGTTCGCAAAGTGCCGCACCCATATAATAATACAAATATGGGTCGTCCTCTTCGCTGTATGTCAAGGCTCTGGAAAGATAGTAACACGCTTTAGCATATTCTCCTTTGTCAAATAAAAGACCGCCTGCGTGACGTGCGGGATATTCCCAATCTATGTTATTGTCAGAGGCATTTATGTAAAGCGGAAGAAGTGCCTCGGTTCGTGCTTCTGACGAGGCATATTTTTTGAGAATTATTGCCTCTTTTGCCATCAGATAAAACGGTGATGCTTTGTTTGAAAAAGATTCGGTGATTTCTTCTGCTTCACCTAAATTTCCTTTTTCAATGGCAGAACACGCCTGTATGTATCTTACATCATCATTTTCGCCGTATTTTTCAACAAACTCCGCATATAGCTTATTTGCCTTATCGGATTTATTCTGAGTGGCAGCATCAAAATACTGCTGATACATCTTTGTTTGGTCAAGTGAACCGTATTGAGTCGGGCGAGTGGGAGCATAAATACAAATACATAGTCCGATCGCCAATACCAAATATACAATAATATTCTTTAGTTTTGAGCCTTTAAACATAAATACTTCAACTACGAATAATGTCGCTGAAACTACTGCTGATATTATCGAAAATAATATCGAACAATTAAAAAATATTAATGAAATCAGCGAAATCACGAATATTACAGCACATAAAACAGCAATCATGATCAACTATCCCCCTCTACATATGGTTTTAAACTCGAAAGCAAACTGCTTGCATGAGGTGCCGCTCCGAAAACATCTTCGCCATGGTCGGCACCATTGGGATATTTTGCTATTACTCTTTGGCAATAGTCATATGCTTTCTGATACTCTTTCATAGCATCGTAAGTATTGGCAAGAGCATACATAATTGAAAGATCGTTCGGGTCGAGTGAATCAGCCTTGAGAAGTGCTTCCTCTGATTTTTCAAATTCTTCACGGTTATAGTGTATTAACCCCTTGAGATACCACAAACGTGATGAATTTTCACTGAAAGAAAGGGCTTTATCAACATTTTCAAGGGCGAGATCATAATTTATATGCTGTTTTTCGTAATATACAGCGGCACAGTAATTATCGAGAAATTCGTTTTCCATGATCTTTTTAACAGGTTCGTCCGCAGTATCTGCACTATAAACATTATGGGTATAACCGGCAGTGCCATCGGACATAGAAAGTTCTGTTACACAGTTGAACAGCAAAGAATCACCATCGGAATTGCCATTTTTTACTGCATCAGCAAGTTTTGATGCCGCAGATATAGCTTCGTTCGTATCACCTTTTTTGAGCGAGCATACGCACAGCGTCCACAATGCGGCAACATCATCGGGATAAACTTTAATAACTTCTTTTGCGAGTTCATAACTCTTTTCTTTATCTCCAAGTTCCATATAGCACTGAGCAAGCTGCTGCTTAATGCCTTTGTCATCAGGAAACGTTGACATACCTTCATTAAGAAGTTCAACCGCTTTATTGTACTCTTTCATACTTATAAGCATAGATGCCGATGAACTGTAAAGGTTTGCAGAAATTTCTTCATACTCGTTCTTCATACATCTAACCATGCGAAGAACGGCCTCGGAAGTACGGTCATAGTGTGATGCTCCGTCCCAACGTGCCTCGGAACATATAACGGCTGCTGCGGATTGTATAGAAAGATTATCGGGGTATTCTTCAGCAAGCTCAAGCATTTCTTCTACAACATTTGAAATGGATATATTATCTTTTTGAACACTTGAAAAAAGTTTTGCAATTCTAAGTTCAGTAGTATAGGTACTGTCAATATTTTCAAGAATCATCAGCTTTTCGCTGTTCTTTTCTATCATTTTTTTTGTAGGATATTCGTTTACAAACAATTCTTTACCTATACAAAGTGCAATAAGCTCGTTACGATGTGCAGTTTCGTTTTCATCAAGATTTTCGTGTGAAGAATAGAATTGAAGCATCAAAGGAGCAAAAATATCCATTTCCGAAATATCACATTCGTTGATAAGATATGACGATAAAGAATCCTCATTGTTTAAGTATGAAAGATACCTCAGCATAAGGTCGTTCGGATATTTTTCAGACATTGAGTAGCCCGAACCCGAGGCAAGAGCCATCCACGCAGAAGCATGTTCTCCGCCAAGCTCGAAGAATGATTGAGCTGCGGTCATATCGCCTGTTTTCATTATCATTTCAGCCTGTACCAATGGATAGGCTACATCGTTTCGTACGGTTTTTAAAATATTCTGAGGCCCCGTGGTGACGAAAAGTGCAACAACGGCAACCGGAACAAGACAGCCTCCGGCAATTAAGGAAACAAACGGTTTCGGATTTACGGTTTTCGCCTTTGTTTTTGACATCATACGTTCGATTGCCCATTTGCAAACGATCGCCGAAATCATAGCTATAAGCAATTTATATGCCGATGTTCCAAGGAAAGACGGGGTTCTTTTTATCGGAACAAAGTAAGCCACTGACTGAATTATTGAAGGGAGCGAAATACTTATCAGCATACATAAAATGACTAATAATTTTCCGCCTCGTTTGATTGTGTCGGATATAAACAAATTTTCTGCTTGATTTGCCATAACTAATGCCGTCAGAATCGAGCCGACCGCAAGAACAAGAGCTTGTACAATTATCCATCTGTCGCACAGACTGAGGAGAACCGGCATCGCTGAACGGTACGCCCCAAGCACTGACACAAAAAGCAACGCTGAAGGCAACGGAGATCTTCCACCTTTCATTTTTGATAACAGCATAAGGATTCCGCCGGCAACAGCAAATCCGACAATTCCACAAAAGCACGACACGAAAACTGAGAGAACCGTTTTTGATGACAGCATTATTATCGAACGCAACAGAAACGGCAGCCACTCAATTGTAAGAAACGTCAAAAACATGATTGTTCCTACGGAGAACAGTTTATCTGTGTAGTTTTCGTTTGCCGATTCGAAAGATTGAGTTTTCGGCAAATGTTTTTTTGGTTTATCTTTTTTTGTTTTTTTAGATTTAGTTACCGATACAGTGGGTTCCAACACAGTGGAAGTAACATCTGTAAGCGGTGATCCGCAATATGTGCAAAACTTCGCCTCGGAATTATTGTTGTTCCCGCAATTTTTACATACCATAGATACATCTCCCCTATCTATTTGTTTATGTAATTATTGTATCATATTATGATGTTACATATCAACATAAATTCTTCTTTTTTCTCTTCTTTTTTTGAAAAAAAGAAGCAAAAAAACTTTAATTAATGTACACGTCCTTTTGCTTTGCATTTTGTTCTTTTTGTTTTCTTGGATTTAAAAAAATACCATCCTAAAGCGATTCAAAAACAAACCACTTTGGGATGGTATAACTTAATAAAAAATTAACCGTATATTGAATAATATTCGCTCTCGGCAATACTGGCTTTTCTTGCTCCGTTCATGCAGCGTGGCGACAGTAAAGAACAGTTATGACGGCATCCACTGCACCTCAGCTTTTCCAAATACTCCTCAAGAGTTGGAACTGCAGGTTCTTGCTGAATCTGCTCTTCTATATAATATTCTTCGTCAACAGAATTTTCTTGTTCTTCTATTACAGATTCTTCCACAGGAATTTCCGGTTGCTCTTGAATTTCTTCTACTATTTCGGGTTCTGACTGTTGCTGATTTTCTTCGCTTTCGGGTTCCGATTGTTCGGTGAATTCTTCCGTATTGTTTTCTTCTTCGATTTGAGAAATTACTTCCGTTTCGGTGTTCTCTTCCGACTCTGTATCTATTTCCGGTTTTGATGATATTTCGGAATCAGATGCAAGGTCGCTTTCTTTTTCAATTGTAGAAGATGTAATGTCGATTTTCTCCAAAAAAGATGTGTCTGTTTCGGTTGATATTTGAGGAGTATCGGACTGCACGATTTCTGTAATATCATCTGTCGGAATAATGTTTCTGTTAGTCATACCGTAACTTACGCACAAAGCTAAATAAACGATAGTAAGAATAGTGACACTTTTTCTTCTCATAATAAATTCACCTCTTTTAACAAGCTGATCGCAAACAGTACGATAAGCATTATATAACAAGCAAGTCTGAACCATATAATATATCGTGGGATTTCCTTGTACATTCTTCCGGCAAGTACACCAGATAACAAAAGCATAAACAAAACAGGAGATATTGTACTTGCAACTGCAAATACTGCTCCCAGAAATGCCGCAAATCCTATCGGAAGTGTTGAGGCGTATCCCGTCATTAATATGAGTGGAGTGCATGGGGATATTCCGTAGCCTATCCCCATGCCGATTAACGCAAAAGGATTGGCGTTTTTTATATCGGACTGATTTTTCGTGTCGGTGTTACAGTGATTACAGGTTTTACAATCTTTATTTCCGTATCTTTCTCTTATCCAGCCGATTAGAAGCCAATTTCCCATGGCGAGCATTGCGAAATCTACTACAATAGCTGTTTTGATGCCAAACAATTTACCCGAATCATCTATTATATTTTTACCGACAATCGATGCAATACAGCAGAGTAAAATTACCGAAAGAAATTTTCCGAGAAAGAAATCTAAAAAAGCTCTGAATGTTTGTTTCATATTTTTTACATGAGTGGTAATATACCCATAAAGGGCGGTACTTATTCCCGAACCGCAGCACGTTCCACAGCCCATTCCAACAGACGCAGCGGCGGTTATGCTCTCAAATAGCATTGTAAAGCCCATGAACTCACCCTCTTTCGCTTGCTATCAGTGCGGCACCTATTGCACCGTTAAATTGCGGATACGAAGCAACGTAAACATCTTTCATGAGTTCTTCTTCAAATGCACGATGCAAACCGATATTCAACGCACCTCCGCCCGTCATGAGAATATCGCCGCCCTTTTCCGATTTCTTCATCATTTTGATGATTCGTCTTACCATTGAAAGGTGCATACCGGCTAAAATATCACGGCGGTCGTACTTTCGGGCAACAAGAGATATTACTTCTGATTGTGCAAAAACTACACAAGTGCTGTTTATGTCGCATGGATTTTTCGCCTCAAGAGAGAGAGGGCCTACGTTATCTATTGTTGTTTCGAGAATCTGAGCGATAACTTCCATAAATTTCCCCGTACCTGCGGCACATTTATCGTTCATGCTGAAATTTTTGACAGCATAGTTTGAATCAAGATAGATTATTTTTGAGTCCTGACCGCCAATATCTATTATCGTGCCGGGACGATACTCGGGAGGAGCCGTCAAACGAACTCCGTAAGCGTGTGCGGTTATCTCGGAAATATCATCGTCTGCGACTTCCAGAACCTTTCGGCTGTAACCTGTTGCCATGATATAACCTATATCGGACGGGGTAAGCGAATTTCTTTTACATAACTCGGAAGCGAGTTTTCGTGCAGTACCGTCATTGTCGATACCGGTATTTCGTACCATAGTATCGATGACACATCCATTTCCTATTAGTGCAGCCTTAAGATACGTTGAACCACCATCAAGTCCAATATAATATTTTTGTGTCATAATAATCTCTCCTCAGAAACTATGGCGAACAGGTGTCCTTTTTTCGGGTGCCTGCCGTAGTTTTATCAATTCAATAAATGCTTCAATGCGTATTCTGAGCTGTTCAACGTCCTCTTCATTGTAATCGCTTTCAAGACGGATCACAGGAATCCCGAGTTGTCCGAGTTCTTCTTCAATGCGTTTATACTCGAAATCATAAACAAGACAGCCACGCAGAACATGATAAATAACGCCTTGGATTTCGTTATCTTTGATTAGTTGTTTAAGACGGTACAGTCTTTGCTTGTTGTCGGCAAATGTCGGACAAGGACACGGACGAACAGCACGATTAGCAAGCGAATACATCATACTTTCAAATCCGGAATCTGTAATAACAGCAGGATCCCACATACCACGCTCGCCCATACAGGTTTCATCTCCGGCAACTATTCCGCCCATTTCTTCAATGAGAAGGGGGATTTTCATATTCGGAAATACTATCGGAGAACCGGTCAAAAGTATTCTCGGCAATTTTTTTGAGGTGACTGTCTGACCTTTTTCGGCACGTCTTTTAAGTGAAGCATTGACACGGTGAAGTGCTTTTCCCCATGTATCAGCCGGCATATACGAGGCGGAATTGAGTATCGCCATAGCATGACTTCCCCTTATCAAATACGGAGTTT
>CACXHC010000039.1 GCA_902767285.1 uncultured Ruminococcus sp. | reverse complement strand
CGGCGGTGTCGATGATAATAACATCGGCCTTTCTCGCTTTGCCTGCCTGAATAGAATCAAACACAACTGCGGCGGGGTCTGCACCCTCTTTCTGCTTGACTATATCGCACTTGCTTCGATTTGCCCATATTTCGAGCTGTTCAACTGCCGCTGCTCTGAAAGTATCAGCCGCAGACAAAATAACCTTTTTGCCGTCTTTTCTGAAAGAATCTGCCATTTTTCCGATGGTCGTTGTTTTTCCTACTCCGTTTACGCCGATAACCAATATAACAGAAGGCTTTGTTGATAAATCGAGTTCCTGACCGCCTTCGAGCATTTCGGCGACTATCTGTTCAAGAAGTTTGTGAACATCTTTGGGATCAGTAGCACCTTCTTTTTTAACTTTCTTTCGCAGTTCACTGCATATTTTTTCAGATGTTGCAACGCCTACATCTCCCATTATGAGCAGTTCTTCGAGTTCCTCAAAAAGTTCTTCGTCAATTTTGGTAAACGATTTCAGCATTGAATCTATCTGACCAACAACACTATCTCTCGTCTTTTTAAGACCTTCTTTTATTTTTGCAAACAAGCCCATAGCTGATACCTTCTTTCTTCAAAATAATTATTTAAGACGGCTGAAACTTTCGGCAACCGCTGTTGAATGAAGTTCCAGAAGTTTCGACACGCCTTCATCTTGCATGGTGACTCCGTAAAGAACATCTGCCTCCTCCATTGTACCACGCCTGTGAGTTATAAGTATAAACTGAGTTGCATCGTTTATAGTACGCATATACTGAGCAAATCTGTCAACATTTACGTCATCGAGAGCCGCTTCTATTTCGTCCATTACGCAAAACGGTGCCGGACTTACTTTGAGTATGGCAAAATACAAAGATATTGCCACCAAAGCACGCTCGCCGCCCGAAAGCGACTCAAGATGAGATACTATCTTTCCCGGCGGGTGACATTTTATGTCAATGCCGCTGCCGAGAACATCTTCCTCATTCGTCAGCGATAAAGATGCTTCACCGCCTCCAAACAATTGCTTGAATGTTTCTCCGAAATTCTTGTTTATAAGACCAAATCTTTCAACAAAAATTTCTTTCATTTGCTTTGTTAGGTCGTTGATTAGCGAATTTATCTCCTTTTTGGATTTTTCGACATCATTAACCTGCTTTTTCATAAAATCGTATCTTTCGGATACTTCTTTGTACTCGTCAATTGCGGCTACGTTTACGTTTCCGAGTGCTTTTATCTTTGCTTTTATCTGAGAAAGACTTCTTTGTGCAGATGTTACACTCTCGATTTCAACTGCCGACTCCTTGGCTGTTTTTGGGGTGAGTTCGTACTCGTCCCAAAGTTTGCCTATTATCTCATCATACTGATTTTTAAGATTTATTTTGCGTTCCTCAAGACGTGCAATTTCTCCGCCGAGTTTCTCTTTTTCGTCGAGTTTTTCTTTTTCGAGTTTGCGTATTTCAGCCGAACGCTTTTCAAGTTCCGACCTTTGATCGCCGAGTTTTTCAATTGTAATGTTATTTTTTTCGATAAGACTACGCTTCTCCGACTCCTGCGATTTATAACCTAAAATCAATTTTTCTATATTTTCTTTATTCTTTTTTTCGGTTTCTATATTGTTAACAAGAGTCTGCTTTTTATCATCATTTTCGATATTTGTCTGTTTGGCGTTTTCTATTTCAGATTCCAATGCTTCAATATCCTTGGTATACGCAAGCATATTCAACTGAATAGCTTGTATTTGAGCGGTCAGCTGTTCACGCTTTTCGGTTTGCTTGGCAATTTCATCATTAACGATGTCGGCTTTTTTCTGAAATTTAGATATATCGGATTCAAGTTTTATTACATTTTTTACGGCTTCGGAGCAACGTTTTTCGGCAGTATCTTTTTGAAAAACAAGCTCCTCACGTCCTTTTTTTTGCTCGTCAACAGTTTCTTTTAAAAGTTTGATTCGCTCTTTACAAGAATCCAGCGATGCTTGTAACCTCAGCTTATATTCGTTCACTTTTGCAAGCTGATTTCGATTTGTTTGCAGATCAGATTCCGCCTTGGTGCAATCTGCCTGTATTTTGCTGAGATTTTCTTTATTTTCGGCGATACGTCTGCCGAGTTCCGCCGATTTTTGACCCAATTTCTCTATATCGCTTACACGGCTAAGAAGTCCCGTTTTTTTGTTGGTCGAACCTCCGGTGAACGAACCTCCGGCATTTATTACTTGACCATCCGTTGTTACTATCTTGAAACGATATTTATATTTTGACGCAATTTTTGAGGCTTTGTCGAGGTTTTCCGCAATACATATCCTTCCCAAAAGCGAATTTAATATGCCTGAATATTGACTGTCACATTGGCAGAGTTCGCTTGCTATTCCGACAAATCCATCCATATCCGAAAGCCCGTATTCATCGAGTATTTTTCCTTTAACTGTGGTCATTGGCAAAAATGTTGCTCTGCCTCCGTTGGTACGCTTCAAAAATGCGATCGCTTTTTTTGCGTCCTCCTCATTTGATGTAACAATATTCTGCATAGCTCCGCCGAGTGCCGTTTCGATTGCAACCGCATACTCTGACGGAACTTTTATTACTCGTGAAACAGGGCCATGAATGCCCGATAGTTTTCCTTGTTTAGCCTCTTTTACAACCGCCTTTACACTGGGATTGAATCCCTCAAGATTTCTTTCGAGATCTTCCAGCAATAATTTGTGGCGGTCGGATTCGTTTTTATCAATAATGAGTTTATCCGTGTCGGCTTTTATTTGGTCACGCTTTTGTGTAGAAGTTTTTAATAAAAGCTGATGACTGTTTACAGTATCGGTTAGAGTTTTTATTTTTTCTTCTGCGGTAATAATTTCGTCTGCGTACTCGGCAGACTCGGTTTGCTGTTGCTGAATCTGCCTTGATTTCGCCTTTATGGACTCATCAACAGCCGAGATCCTTCTTTCAAGCTCGTCTGCGGTGCTTCGGCTCGATGACATTACCGCTTTTTCGCCTGCCAGTTTTATATTAAGCTTAGCAAGATCCGAGTTGTATTGACCCAAAAGTTCACTTTTTCCGCCATCATTTATTAGCTTGGAAAGCTCAATCGTTTTTTGATTAAATTTTTGATTTTCAGCCGAATGATTTTTCTTTAGCTTTTCGATTTTCTTTTCTTTTTCGTCAAGCTCTTTTTGAATTTCTTCGCAAGACTTATCAATATCTTGAATTTCCTTTTCAAAACGGGCAACGTTTTGAAGAACATGGCTGATGTTGTTTTCTTCAACCGATATTTTGGAACGTATATCGCTTATTTCGGCTTGTATGCCCGCATTAACTTTTCGGATTCTATCCATTTCAGAAGCAAAAGTTCCTGTTTGCTGATATATCGATTCTGTTTCCTTCGAAATTTCTTCAATTGATTTCAATACAGATTCTCTTTGAGATTCGGCAACGCTTATTTTGTCGTCCTGTTCTCTCAACTGAGATGCTGATTTTTCGATAGTATTCAGCCAAAGGGCGATTTCCAAACCCTCTTTTTCTTTTGCATATTTTAGATAAGATTTAGCTTTTTCGGCTTGTTTGCCGAGAGGCCCGACACGTTCCTCAAGTTCCGACAAAATATCACGCAGACGGAGCAAATTTTCTTCGGTTTGAGCGAGTTTGCGTTCGGCTTCGCTTTTGCGGTAGCGGTATTTCGATATACCTGATGCTTCTTCAAAAATCTCTCGTCTGTCCTCACTTTTTGAGGCAACTATACTGTCGATTTTGCCCTGACTTATCATAGAGTAGCCGTCACGCCCAAGTCCGGTATCCATAAACAGCTCGTGAACATCTTTCAAACGAACGCTGACTTTATTTATTAAATAATCGCTGTCGCCGGAGCGGTAATATCTTCGGGTTACAGCAACACTGTCGCCGTCAAAGGCGAGCGTGCGGTCTTTGTTATCGATAGTCAAAGTTACTTCGGCATAACCGACTTTTTTTCGGGTATCGGTGCCGTTAAAAACGACGTCCTCCATTTTGGAGCATCGCAGAGCTTTGGCAGACTGTTCGCCCAGCACCCAGCGGATAGCATCGCTTATGTTGCTTTTTCCCGAACCGTTCGGGCCTACGACCGCCGTTATTCCTTTGTCAAATTCAAGTTTAGTTTTATCGGGAAAAGTCTTGAATCCTTGTATCTCAAGTGATTTTAACAGCATTTCAATTTTTCCTTTTTACTTTGATTTCCATTGGTGAAAGGGATTTATCGGCAGTTACTTTTTCGACCGAAATTCCCTTTTCGGCAATTTTCAGAATGTTCGCACGTTTTTGTCCTACAAATTTTGAAACACATGACGGCGAAACGCTTACTTTAACAACGTCACCGTTTTTCAGGTTTAGATTTTGAGCGATTTCGAAAAATTTATTGAGCATAATTTTGTTTTCGCACAATTCCCTAAAAGCAGGGTGATAATTTGCCGAAAGCATATCTTTTTCGAGTTCCTCACTGTAATGCAGTCCCAATCGGATAACCTCTATGTTATTCTGTGCAAATTTTTGAAGAAGAACAGCACACAGCTCAACCGACTCATCAAGACTGCAAGGAACAAATTCGCCTTTTTGGAGCAAATCCGCAAGCATAGTATTTTTTATTGTTACAGTTGGATAGATTCGCACTGTATCGGGTGCAAGTGCAATTATTTTTTCGGCAGTTTCAATATCTTTTTGATAAGTACTTTTATATAGTCCCGTCATCATCTGCAAGCCAAGTGAAAACCCATATTTTTTGATAAGCACAGAAGATTTTTCTACATCTTCCGCAGTATGACCTCTTTTGTTAGCCAAAAGAACTTCGTCATCTAAACTTTGAGTACCGAGTTCGATTGCCGTGACCCCATATTTTTTTAATATTTTAAGAACGTTATCGTCTATGGCATCAGGGCGAGTTGAAAGGCGGATACCGCTTACAGAGCCATTTTTTACATACTCGTATGCAGGCTCCAAAAGAGATACCATATAATTGCGGTCTATTGCGGTAAAACTTCCGCCGAAAAATGCGATTTCGTAATCATATTTTTTAGAGGAAGAGAGAGCAGTCTGCACAGCATTTTTTACATCTTGCGGCGAAGGCTGACTTCGAACTCCCGTTATGCTTTTTTGATTACAAAATGAGCATTGATGCGGACAGCCGTTATGCGGAACAAAAATAGATATATTCCCGTGTTTCATTAGTAGCCCATCAGCTCGAGAGCGACTCTTGCTGCCTCCTGCTCGGCTTCTTTTTTACTTCTTCCGCCGCCTTTGCCTATTACGTTGCTGTTGAGATGAACTTCAAAAACGAAGTGTTTATCATGGTCGGGGCCTGTTTCTTTAACGAGTACATAGGTTAAGCGTTCCTCAGGATTTTTTTGTACTATTTCTTGCAGAATTGTTTTATAGTCTTTAAATTCGAACGGTTTTGCACTTTTTATGTCAGGAACAACAAATCGCAATATAAATTTTTTAGCTTCCTCCATACCGCCGTCAAGATATATGGCGGCAATAACTGCCTCGAATGCGTCTGATAATATGGAAGGTCTGTCTGAGCCTCCGTTTCGAAACTCGCCTTTGGAAAGTCTGATAAACTCGCCAATTTTTATTTGCTTTGCGTATCCGTACAACGAACGCTCGCACACAAGAGCTGCACGAAGTTTTGTAAGTTTGCCTTCAGGCAGTTCGGGACAGTTTTTGTAAATGTAATCGGATACAACTATACTTAGAACACTGTCGCCCAAAAACTCAAGACGTTCGTTGTATTTTGTTCCGTCATGCAGTTCGTTCGCATAAGACGAGTGCGTAAGTGCCTCGATAACGAGAGCTTTGTTTTTAAAATTGTATCCGACCATTTCGGAAAATTTTTTACAATCTACTTCTTTAAAAAATTTCGATTCTCTTTGCATTTTCACCACTTCCCTTTTTTATTTCTTCTTTTTTTTTTGAAAAAAAAAGAAGCAAAAAAAACTTTAATTTATGTCCGCTTTCTTTTGCGATGCAACCGTTTTGCTATTTTCCGAATGTTTGGCTATTTCATCAATAACGTGCGTATTAACATAATCGGCAGTCAAAGCGATTGCATATTTAACAGTTATAGCGGTTGCGTTGCCGTGAACTTTAAACACGGGTTTACGCACACCCAGAATAGCTGCTCCGCCGTAAACGTCAGAATTTATTTCGCCTTTGAGTTTTTTTAGTTCTCCGCTTATCAACAACGCCGACAATTTGGTTATGATATTTTTTTTGTAGATACTCTTTATTCTACCCATAATTGCGGCGGCGGCTCCCTCGTATGTTTTTAGTATGAGATTGCCTGTAAAACCATCTGTTACGACTACATCACAGCTATCGAAAGGAATTTGTGTTCCTTCAACGTTACCCACAAAATTTATTGAAGATTCATCTTTGAGGAGTTTGAATACCTCTTTGTGAAGGTCATCGCCTTTGGTTTCTTCTGTACCTACATTAGCAAGACCGACTCTTGCATTTTTAATTTTCATGACTCTTTCCATGTAGATACTGCCCATTATGCCGAAATCGTGAAGAGCCTCGGGCTTACAATCGGCGTTTGCCCCTGCATCGATGAGCATGAACATTCCGGGAGATTTCGGAAGAATCGGTGCAAATGCCGCCCTCGATATTCCTTTTATTCGTTTGACTATAAGAGTAGCTCCGGTAAGCAAAGCTCCGCTGTTGCCTGCCGATATAAATGCGTCGCCTTCATCGTCAGAAAGCATTCTCAAGCCAACCGCCATAGAACTATCTTTTTTTGATGTGCGAACACTCAGAGGGTCGTCCTCCATTGTTATAACGTTTTCGCAATTAACGATTGTCATTTTGCTTATATCGATATTGTTTTCTTCCGCAACAGATTTTATTTTGCTTTCCGAGCCTGTAAGAATAATTTCGAGATTATCGTTTTCGCTCAATGCGATTGCACAGCCCTTCAATATTTCGAGCGGTGCATTATCCCCGCCGAACGCATCAACTATTATCTTCATTATTACTCATCTCCTCATAAAAATTCAAAGCTCTTTGAGCATACGCAGTGGCTCTGAGTTGTTTATCTCTGATATGCTCCTCAAGAGGTGGCATAACCCCAAAATTCGCCCCCATAGGCTGAAAATTTTTAACGCTTTCATCGCTTATGTAATTACACAATGCCCCTATCATTGTGTATTTTGGAGGAACCAATTTACCGCAGAGTCCAAGCAAAGATGCGGCATTTCTGCCGGCAATAAGTCCGGATGCTCCCGATTCCATGTATCCTTCAACACCGGTTAATTGACCTGCAAAAAACAAATTAGGATTACTTCGGCACGAAAAATCCGCATTGAGTATCCTGGGTGAATCGATAAAAGTGTTACGGTGCATGACTCCGTATCTTACAAACTCGGCATTTTTCAACGCAGGAATAAGCCCAAAAACACGTTTTTGCTCACCAAATTTAAGATTTGTCTGAAACCCGACAAGATTGTACATACTTCCGTATGCGTTTTCTTTTCTAAGCTGAAGAACCGCCCACGGACGATGATTCGTTCTTGGGTCAATAAGACCAACAGGCTTCATCGGGCCGAATCTTATTGTATCTTCGCCACGCTGAGCCATAACTTCGATAGGCATACAGCCTTCATAAACTTTCGGATTTTGTATATCCACACCATGAAGCGGAGTTCTTTCTGCATGAACAAGCTCGTTCCAAAAAATCTCGTACTCCTCTTTATTCATAGGACAGTTTATGTAATCATCGCCATCGCCTTTTCCGTATCGTGACGCAGTAAATGCCGAGTTCATATCAATACTATCGGCAGTGACTATCGGAGCAGCAGCATCAAAAAAGCTGAGCGAACCGCCAAATCTCTCTTTGATATTTTCCGCAAGATTTTCACTTGTCAAAGGCCCTGTTGCAATTATTACGACATCTCCCTCGGGAATTTCGGATATTTCCTCTTCAACAACAGTAATTTTATCACAATTTTTGATTTTATGAGTAACCATGCCAGAAAAAACATCTCTGTCAACAGCCAATGCACCGCCCGCCGCAACGGTAGATTTGTCGGCACATTCCATCAGAAGCGACCCTAATCTTCGCATTTCTTCCTTGAGGAGTCCGGCAGAGCTGTTGACCCTTGCCGCCTTGAACGAGTTGGAGCAAACCAGTTCAGCGAGCATATCTGTTTTGTGTGCCGGCGTTTTTTTGCGAGGCTTCATCTCGTACAGCTCCACCGAACCACCGAATTTTGCTATCTGCCAAGCCGCCTCACAGCCGGCAAGTCCTCCGCCTATAATCTTTATTTTCATAAAACACGCTCCTCATTGGTTGGGTGCTACTCGCCCTTCTATTGGGGGCTACTCGCCCTTCTGTTGGGGGCTACTCGCCCCCAAACCCCTCGGTCGCTTTTTTTGAAAAAAAAGCGACGCAAAAAAACTTTTATTGAATAATATTGAGAAATGTCCACAAGTTCCACCGTCGCAGATGTAAATTTGTTTTCATTTAAACCACAGTGCGAACTGTCAGCAGG
>CACXHC010000038.1 GCA_902767285.1 uncultured Ruminococcus sp. | reverse complement strand
TTTTTCCTGAGTGCGAATACAAACACGCAGGAAATCTCGATTACTTCTCTCAAATGCTGATAAAATAGCAGGTGTTGTGTCGGTAGAACCGTTGTCAACGAAAATCAGCTCCGTTAAATCGTGGGGATACGTTTGTGCCGAAATATCCTCAAGCAGACCGCTGATGAGTTCTTCTTCATTATAGGCAATAACGCAAAGCGACACCGTCATGATTCAATAGCTCCCGAGTTTTCAATGTTTTCACTGTTTGCACTGTTTTCAATATTTTGGAAATAATTGTCCGAGATGTATTTCATCGATACCATGTGAGAACAAGTCGCATAAGGAATAACATACATTATCGGTACACCTAAAAACGGTATAACAAGTATCCACGGAAAAAATACGGCGGTTAGTTTGAGCAATTTGCCTATATTATTTTTGGTCATGGCTGCACCCGTTTTTGTGGCTGTTATTCCATCAAAATCACAATATGAGAACAGCATCACACCCAAATTGAAACGGTGCATTATCAAAAACGCAGCAACGGCACCAAGTATTCCAAAAACTACTGAAGCATATCCGAATACATCTCCGGATTCTTTGGACAGAAAAACACATATAAATGTCAACGATTCGCAAGCTAACAGTATTCCAAAGCATTTTATTAATACGACCGACATAAAAGATACGGATTTTTTATACATATTGCCGTCCTCGAAAAAATGAAATATTTCGGATACGCTGACTTCCCGTTTGTGAGCTATTTTTCCGAAATATCTTATAAAGCCCGTATACAACGGCGACAGCAACAGCATTACGGCAACCGCCGCAACGTGAATTAGTACAAATAACACGGCTCTTATAGGACTTTCACTCAGCAAATTTTCAACTTCAATATCGCCTATAACATAATACGCAAGAAACAAAAGTGCAATAACACCCAACGGTATGAGAAGCAGGATAACCAGTACCGTAACCGCCTCCGACCAATTATTCTGTAAAGCTCTTTTTGCCTCTGTTCTTATCATTTTTTCAGGATTCATAGTATCACAATCTCCTCTCGTATAAACAATATAGGGATTTATTGATTATAAATCATCATATTTTTCATAGCCTCAAGACATATCTCAAAATGGCGGAAAAATTTCTCTTCGTCTATTGATTCATTCGAGTTGTGTATTCTCGAATCATCATCTTCAAACACAGGGCCGAACGCCACACCTTTTCCGTCCAAAACTCTTGCATACGTTCCGCCGCCCGTCGTATAAAGTTTTGCATCTGACCCCATAACTTTTTTGTATGAGTCTTTGAGGATTTTTACGACCGGTACACTCTCATCAAGAAACAACGGCTCTTCTCCCCCAAGGATTTTCATGTTGACACCGTACTTTTTTATTGAACATCTGATTTTTTCGGTCACAGCTTTTTCGTCAAAAGATACGGGATACCTTATATCAACTACCGCTTTTCCTTCTCCGTCCGATACGTTTAGACGGCTCAAAACAAGAGTAAGCTCGCCCGAAATATCGTCATTCATCATAATTCCCAGCGACTCGCCGTTTGTTTCTTCTTTTAAGCAGTCTTTTATGAATTTGCAAAATCCGACTTTTTCGCCCATGACTTCGCTTATTACGGAAATCAGCTTTTGTGCCGAGTTTATACCTTTTTCAGGCTCGCAGGCATGAGATGCCAATCCCTTGACTATTATTTTTATGCCATTTGAGGTATCTTCTGTTTTTATTATTTCGGGGGATTTGTTCGCAATATCGTTAAAAATTTTCTTTTCGGATTCTCCGCAAACAATCTGACATTCTGCCGTATCGGGAACGACATTATCTGCTGTTCCCGATTTTATTTTGAGATTTTCGATTTCTTTGCCCGAAAATTCAATGTGAAGTATACCTTTTTCGGCACGGCAAATTCCGTATTCGCTGTCGGGAGTAAAACTCATATCGGGCAAAGATTCGTGTTGAAAATATATTTTCATATCGTCCATGCCGATTTCTTCTGCGGCACCGAAAATCACTCTGACTCTATTTCCGCAAATTCCCGATTGTTTGAGTATTCTCAAGCAATACAATGCAGCCAATGCAGAGCCTTTGTCATCTGCAACGCCTCTGCCGTACATTCTGCCGTTTTTTCTTGTAAGAGCAAACGGCTCGCATATCCACTCTTCCGCATTTGCCGGAACAACATCAACATGAGTCAGCACTCCGCACAGAATATCGCCGTCACCGTATTCGGCATGACCTGCTATATTTTCGATATTCTTGACCGAAAAGCCAAAACTCTCGGCTTTTGCGAGTATCCATTCAAGTGCCTTTTGCGGAATCTCCGAACCCTCTGCCGACACAGATTTTATTTTTAAAAACTCGTCCAAATCTTTTAAAAATTCATCTTTGATACTATCAATTGTCATTTTCATTTTCCTCTGTTGTTTCCGAATTTTCGTCTTTTTCGATGTTTTCCAAATTTTCAGTTTCCGAAATTTCGGTTTCCATGTTTTCGGCTTCCGAATTTTCAGAATTTTCGAGTTTTCTCTTCTTCATGGGATTTCTGCCAAGATGAAGATTCTTATATCTTTCCTCAAGTTCGCTGTCTGAACCTATCGCCAAAACTTTATAATTCTTTTTGAGTTTCAGACGAGGTTTCAGCTTTTTCTTTTTAGCCGATACAACAATATAGATTATATAAAGCACTATGGCAACAGCTGTGACCAAAGCACCTTTCAAAAGTCCCGGAGTTTTATATCTAAAATCTATCATGCTCATGGAACCGGCGGGAACTTTTACTGCCATAAATCCTACATTGACAACTTGTATTTCGGCAGGCTCGCCGTTTACCGTAGCACTCCAACCGCTCTCGTAAGGAACACTAAAGAAAACCAGCTTGTCTTTGCCGTCTGCCGGAGTTGTTATTTGAGCATGAAACGATTCTTTGCCATACTCAAATTGCTGACAAGCATGACCCTTGAGTGTGTTGCAGTCGGATTTGTAAGACGGAACATCATAAGTCATTTTTGTTAAATCATCGGCATGAGTCATAATTTCAGATGTTTTGGCGGAATCTTCATCTTTAACGACCATAGCTTTCAAAAGCAAAAGATGGCGGTCATCTTCCTCGCAGTCGTAATATTCTTTTTCGGTGATGTATTCATCATACCAAAAACCGTAAGGAATATAATATCTGTTTTCAAAAACTTTAAAACCGTTTTCTTCGTTTATATATTTGTAGCCGGGCATTTTGGTTTTGCCCTCGTCATTTTGAAAATCGTCGCTGTCGTCTTGACTGTCAAACAGATATTTTACGGAAAGCAAACTTCTGAGTCCGTAATATTTCGTTTCGGGACGTGAACCGACATCTCGTGTAACTCCCACAGACGGGTAGAACGTGTATATCGACCCCGGAACAACACTCTGAAATGCTTGAATATTTGGGATTTGCCAAAACATACCCACATTATCCATTGTTTCGTAAAAATCCGAACGGACATTTTGAAGTTCTCTCTTATCCAAGGTGACATCTTTTCCGTTGTTGAGAACATACGGAATAACAAAATTATCAATATCATAGCTGTGAGATTTTCCCAAACCTATGATATATCCCGAATATACTACCGAAATCACACCAACAACGGCAACAGCTTTTACATAGAATGTTTTTCGATTTTTGGCTCTTGCACGAGCAAGAAGCGTAGCCGCCGCAATCGACATTACTGCTATTGCGGTGTATGCCCAAAAACGGTCGGAATATTTTTCTATACCGACAGTTTCATACCATTTAAGGTCATCGCCTGTGTTTCCGTTCGGCATGAATCCTATACATATGGTCATAAACATCGTTATAACAAGACTCATGCGGATTGCTTTTTGCCATTTTACGGTCGAACTCTCGATTGATCTTATTGTGGCAAGAGCAAGCATTAAAGTGAGCATATAGAACCATCTTGCATAATAGCTCATAACGAACATTTG
>CACXHC010000037.1 GCA_902767285.1 uncultured Ruminococcus sp. | reverse complement strand
ATAAAATTTATACAGTAAAAGTTTTTTTTTCTTCTTTTTTTTTCAAAAAAAAGAAGAAGAAAAGAAACTCAATCGAATAAATCTTTAATTTTATCGAAGAAAGTTTTGCGGTTTTGGTAGTTTTTATCGTTAGACTGTTCCTCGAACTCCTTCAAAAGCTCCTTCTGACGCTTTGAGAGATTGCGGGGAACTTCAACATTGACCTTAACATACTGGTCGCCCTTGCCTCTTCCGTTAATGCTGTCGATACCTCTGCCCTTCAACCTGAACATATCGCCGGGCTGAGTGCCTTCTTTAACATTGTACTTGACTTTTCCGTCAAGAGTCGGAACAAGTACCTCCGCACCCATACACGCTTGTGTGAATGTTAGAGGAATAGTACAGTAAACGTCATTTCCCTTTCGCTCAAAAATCGAGTGTGGCTGAACGGTGATCGCTATGTAAAGATCGCCCGCTTTACCGCCGTTTACTCCTGCATTACCCTTTTCGGCAACGCTCAACTGCATTCCCTCGTCAACACCTGCCGGAATGTTGATTTCTTCCGAAACTTTTCTGCGAATACGTCCTTTGCCGTCACAGTTGGAGCATTTATGCTCGACTACCTTTCCTCTTCCGCCACAAGCATCACAAGCACGGGTTGTCTGGATTACGCCAAACGGACTTCTTGTTTGAACAGTCGTGCGTCCTGTTCCTCCGCAGGCAGTACAGGTTTTCGGAGATGTTCCCTTCTTCGCTCCTGTGCCGTTGCAGTCGGGACATGATTCTATTCTCTGATAATCGATTTTTTTGCGACAGCCTTTCGCCGCTTCTTCAAATTTTATACTGCATACTGTCGATACGTCCGAACCCTTTCTCGGGGCATTTGGATTTGATGTGCTTCGCCTTGCTCCTCCTCCGAATCCACCAAACACGGAACTGAACAAATCTTCAACATCAAAATCACCATACGGACTGTATGAACCGCTAAACGGACTTCCTCCTCGGCTTCCGGCACCGTAGTTCGGGTCTACTCCGGCATGACCGAATTGGTCGTATCTCGCTTTCTTGTCCTTGTCAGAAAGAACTTCGTAAGCCTCGTTGACTTCCTTAAACTTCTCTTCTGCTTCCTTGTTATCGGGGTTTAAATCGGGGTGATACTGCTTCGCCTTTTGTCTGAATGCTTTCTTTATTTCTGCTTCGGATGCGGTTTTATCTATCCCCAACACCTCGTAATAATCTCTTTTGTCTGCCACTAAAATCAACACCCTCTCGACACTGTTTTAAAATACAAACAAATACTCCCTCCGTTAAGACCCAAGTCTTAACGGAGTGTCATCTAATCGACCGAGGGAGTATTGAAAAAATCTTGTGAAAATTAGTCTACATCTTTAAAATCAGCATCATAAACGTTGCCGTCATCGTCATCGTTTCCGCCGTTGGGAGTTGCTGTGTTGCCCGTGGGCTGTGCATCCGATGCCTGTGCCTGCGATGCTGCCTGATACATCTTCGTCGATGCCGCCTGAACCGATTTCTCAAGAGCATCTCTTGCAGATTTTATATTATCAATATCTTCTGTGTTGAGTGCCTTCTTAACAGCATCGATTTTGTCGTTGATGTCGGTCTTGTCGGAATCGGGTATCTTGTCGCCATTTTCCTTTATAAGCTTCTCTGCCGAATAAGCAAGATTTTCAGCCGACTGTTTAGCCTCAACAACTTCTTTTCTCTTCTTGTCCTCAGCCTCGTATTTTTGAGCCTCGTTAACTGCTTTCTCAATATCCTCTTTGCTCATGTGAGTATCAGACTGAATTGTAACTTTCTGCTCTTTGCCTGTACCGAGATCCTTTGCGGATACGTTAACAATACCGTTGGCATCTATATCAAAAGTAACTTCGATTTGCGGAACACCTCTCGGAGCTGCGGGAATTCCATCAAGAATGAATGTTCCAAGACGCTTGTTGTCACGTGCAAACTCTCTCTCTCCCTGAAGAACATTGATTTCAACCTGAGGCTGATTGTCTGCTGCGGTAGAGAAAATCTGGCTCTTGTGTACGGGGATTGTCGTATTTCTCTCAATAATTTTTGTCATGATACCGCCGAGAGTTTCAACACCGAGCGAAAGCGGAGTAACATCAAGCAAAAGCAATCCTTTAACTTCCTGATTGATTACACCTGCCTGAATTGCCGCACCTATTGCAACACATTCATCAGGGTTGATGCCCTTGAACGGCTCTTTGCCCATGAATTTCTTGATTGAGTTGATAACTGCCGGAATTCTGGACGAACCACCAACCATGATAACTTTATCAATATCATTTATCGAATAACCGCTGTCCGAAAGAGCTGCCTTAACAGGCCCCATTGTTTTTTCTACAAGGTCTGCTGTAAGCTCGTCAAACTTAGCTCTCGTAAGAGTGAGGTCAAGGTGCATGGGGCCGTTTTCGTCCTGAGAAATAAACGGAATATTAATTGCGGCAGTCATAACGCCTGAAAGCTCGATTTTTGCTTTTTCTGCGGCTTCTTTCAGACGCTGCATAGCTGTTTTATCTTTTCCGAGGTCAACGCCGTTTTCCTTCTTAAACTCAGCAATCATCCAATCGATGATTCTTTGGTCGAAGTCGTCACCGCCAAGACGGTTGTTGCCGGCTGTTGCCTTAACTTCCTGAATACCATCGCCCATCTCGATAATGGAAACATCGAATGTACCACCGCCGAGGTCATATACCATAACCTTTTGATCTTCGCCCTTATCAATACCATAGGAAACAGCGGCAGCCGTAGGCTCGTTAATAATTCTCTTTACATCAAGACCGGCGATTTGACCTGCGTTCTTTGTAGCCTGACGCTGTGAGTCGGTGAAATATGCCGGAACTGTAATAACAGCTTCTTTAACGGGTTCGCCGAGATATGCTTCTGCATCAGCCTTCAATTTTTGAAGAATCATAGCAGAAATTTGCTCGGGAGTGTAGGTTTTTCCATCGATATTAACTTTGTAGTTTGTGCCCATTTCTCTCTTGATAGAGCTTACTGTTTTTGCGGGGTTCGAAACTGCCTGACGCTTTGCAATTTGACCTACAAGACGCTCGCCTGTTTTCGAAAATCCTACAACAGAAGGAGTTGTTCTTGAGCCTTCAGCATTTGCTATAACAACAGGCTCACCGCCTTCGATAACTGCTACACAAGAGTTTGTTGTACCTAAATCTATACCTATAATTTTTGACATAATGATTTCTCCTTTTAATTAATTGTTAATTTATATTTTATGTTATTTATACTGAATTTATTAATTTGAAATTTGCACCATAGCGTGTCTGATAATTTTATCGCCGACTTTGTAGCCTTTCTGATAAACAGCTGTTATTGTGTCGGATTCAAATTCATCGTTATCAACGCTTGAAACTGCGTTGTGAAAATTGGGGTCGAACTTGTCGCCCACTTCGCCGAAAGCTGTTATATTAAGTTTGCCGAAAGATTTATCAAGCTGGCTTGCGATCATCTCAAGACCTTTTTTGAACTCATCGGGAGCATTTTTAGACAAATCGATAGCACGATAAATATTATCTGCTATGGGGATTATCTCGCCCACAATATCGGCGGTAGCACTTGAGTAGATGGCACTTTTTTCTCTTTCGGAACGAGTTCTGTAATTAGCGTACTCGGCGGCAGTGCGGAGGAGTTTTTCTTTTTCGTCTGCGACTGCTTTTTCGAGTTCGGCAATTTGGGCGTTGAGAATATCGGCTTCGGAAACTTCTTCGGCTTCGACAGTTTCCACATCTTCTTCAACATTCTCGGTTTCGTCAAGAACCTCTGTTACTTCTTCTTCTTTTTCGTTTGACTTTTTTTTATTCATTTGCACAAGTCCTTTCGCCTGTAATTATTCTATCATCAAAATATCTCTCAAAATTTTGCCAACGCACTCGGCGATATAATCAAGAACAGCAGATGCGTAAGCGTAATCGAACCGCATTGGAACGACCGCCGCAACAGAACCTCCGCTTGAAACATCTATTTTATATTGCGATGCGATAAAGCTGTAATTTGCAAGAGCGTTTGAACCGATTTGCGAACCAACAAGTATTTTTTTACCCGAACGCATTTTCAGTAAGATAGATTGGAGTTCATCATCTGAATGAAGAAAATTCGTTAATTCTTTCAGTTCCTGCATATCGGCGGTACTGTTAACTCGGTCTATCAGACGTGTTCTGCCCGCAACAACCATATTGAAATCACCCACTTCACGGCAAGCATTCATAATTGCGTTAAGCACGTTAGGGACGAGCAATGCGATTTCTCCCAAACTGACCGCTAATGTTTGAATGTATGCCGGAGTAACATCTTTAACGGGCAGACCGCTCATTTCACGATTGAAGATATTCTCATAAATTTTGATAATATCCTCGGTCAGCACATAATCGCATTTAAACAAGCCTGTTTTAACGAGTCCGTCTGACGTTACAAGAACCAGCAAACAAGACTGTCTGCCTGTTTGCACAAACTTTAGCGAATATATGCGAGCCTGTTCTGAAAACGGCGTTGTTGTTATGGAAGCGGTTTGGAGTATTTCGGAAGAAATCTCGGCAGAACAGCGAATCAAGCTGTCGGGGTCACTGCAATTTTGCAGATATTCGAGGATAAGCGTTTTTTCGTTGGAAGAAATAGCTTTGGGCATCATTAAATTTTCGATATAATATCGAAATCCGATTTCGGAAGGTTCTCTGCCCGCCGATGTGTGCGGCTGCATCAAGAATCCCAATTCGGAAAGCTCCGCCATTTCGTTTCGCACGGTTGCTGACGATACCGGAAAATCAAGAATCCCGCACAACAGTTTTGATCCTACGGGTTCTCCGTTTTTTATATACTGTTCTATAATGGCTTTCAAGATTTTCAATTTTCGTTCGCTCAAAGGCTCTCTTGCAAATTCGGATTTTGTTTGCATTTGCCCTCACCTCTTTTAATTAGCACTCGCACCCCGCGAGTGCTAATCTATCTATTATTATACATCTATTCTTTTATTTGTCAATACTTTTCTTATTTTTTCTCTTCTTTTTTTTGAAAAAAAAAGAAGCAAAAAAAACTTTTACTATATAAACTTTACATGCTTAAACAAACATTAACTGTGTTCGCAAATAACAACTAAAGTTTTTTGGAAAGGGTTTGGGAAAACCAATTTTTCACAGCACCATACTTTTCTTATTTTTTCTCTTCTTTTTTTTGAAAAAAAAAGAAGCAAAAGAAACTTTTACT
>CACXHC010000036.1 GCA_902767285.1 uncultured Ruminococcus sp. | reverse complement strand
GCCGATATCACCGGAAATAGTTGTTGATGTTACTGTGAATGTGTTGCCTGTGATCTTATCCTGATATGTGCCGGGAGTTGCATATCCGCCGCCGTTTTCAACTGTAACGTTACCGCTGCCGCTACCTTTAACGATAACAGCACCGCCGCCCTGACGTGTGATAACTGCACAACCGTTGGAGCTTGTGTAATAGTCTCTCTTTGAACCCATAGCATTACGGAATGCGTTAACTGCTGCTACTTCCTTGGAGAATGCTGCGGAAGTATCGCCCTTTGAGCCGTAGCCTGCTTCGTTGTGGCCCCATGCACCTGTCGGACGTGACATATAGAGTGCCTGTGAACCGTAACGGCTTGCGATCGCTGCATAAGTTCTGTTGATTACGTTTGTATTTGCTGCCTGAGATTCTTGACCGTTGAAGAATGTATCGTGGGATTCTGCCCAGTAAACGATACCTGTTGCATCAACGCCCTGAGCTGTCCAGTTGCCGTATCCGCCCATAGGCTGACCGCCCATGAAAGAACCTCTTGTGTTGTTACCATACTGGTTATCGGTAACGCTCATGTATTTTGTATATTCCTTCATAACAGCAGCACCGTCACCGCCGGGGCTGTCGAGGATCTCGCCGTAGTGGTAGAGTCCCGCACTTGTAACAACGGGCCAGAACTGACAATTATCTTCTGAAGGAAGTCCTATATGCTTTGCAGCGTCCCAACGGATACCGTCAACGCCATCAGCCTTAAGTTGCTTGATATAATTGAGTACATAGTTCTGAACATCAGGATGCTCGGAGTTGAGGTCGGGCATACCAATATCGCAGTGAGTTACCTGCCAACGGTTGTTCCAGTCAACGCCTTTCTGACCGGAGCTTGTGCCGTAACCTGAATTATGGAAGTATGTTCCTTCGTTGTTCTTGAAAATATCAGGAATATTGCTGTGATTGCCTGCAAAGTGGTTTGCTACAACGTCAACAACGATCTGAACACCGTATTTTTCAGCTTCTGCACAAAGAGCCTTCAAATCATCCTCAGAACCGAGTTCGTTGCCGGGTCTGAAATCTGTGGGCTGATAGAGCCAATACCAATGTCCGGAACCGTCATGAGGCTGTATCGGCGAAGTCTGAACTGCTACGAATCCTGCCTTTGCGATGTTCGGAATTTCTTCTTTAATGTCATTAAGTTTCCAGTTAAGTGCGTGTAAAATGTTACCGTCTTTAATGCTTGCGGGAAGTGCGGAAGCCTCTGCTTCCAATGTTGCTGTGGACTCTGCCTCTTCTACCTCTGCTGCGGAAGCTGAAGTCTGAGCCGCAACAACACCTGTTGTCAACATTGATGCTGCAAGTAATGCACACATCGTTCTTTTTAAGGTCATGGTGTATTCCTCCTACTCAAAAATGTTCTGTCATGCTCGCATTCACCTGCTCTGTAGGAAGCCGATGTCAACGAAAAAACTACTCATTTACAATAATGAGATGTACCATTTGGATGTTGTGATTTTGCACAAATATTAAGTTGGGATTTTATTAGTTTTAAACAAAGGGCCGTTTAAAAAGAAGATAACTCCAAATAATTTTGGAATATAAAATAATAATTGTGTAAAATCCAATAATCCTTTTGATAACATTATAAATTGAAAATGGCGATATGTCAAGTAGAAAATAGGCCTTAAATGTGATAGATTTCTGAATTTTTCACGAAAAAAACTGCACAGTTTTAAGCTGTGCAGCAGTCGATTATTTTTTCAAAATTAACTTAGCAATTTTAACAAATTTCTCTCTCAAAAATATTAAAAAAGCCCTAACAGGAAAGAAATCGCACCATAAATGAGCGTACAATTTAAGTATAAACGAATCGCATTTCAGCTCACGTTTTCCCCCACGGAGAACTGCCACCAGCACTCCCAAAATATTATCATCGGTGATACCGTACTCAAGCACACGACAATTATCGCCGACAATAACGTAATCATTCTCCCTAACCTTTATAACTCTGTGCATAACATATCTGCCGCGGCTTTTGTAGAGAACAGCATCGTACTTTTTGCATCTTTCGGCACCCTTTTTTTTGATGACCATTATATCATAATTTTCACGCAAAAGAGGCATCATGCTTTTTCCGACATTAGGAGCTATTAGAACACCTTCGTTCTGAAGCAGCTCTTCATAATTGACAAAATCCCTGTCATTCATCTATCGCACCAATGCCACGAAGCTGATCAATAACCGCATTAACGTCATTGTACGCCCTTTCCTTGGAAACATCATAGACTTTAGTCATCGACTCAACAATTTTATCAACAGTCGTTTCCTCTTTCAGATTATCTATTATGAACGCCGCCGTATCATTACTTTTAACAAGACCTTTAAAATATTTTGATGCCGATCCTGCCGCTACCATCAATTGTTTTTCGCCTGTTTGGTATGTTACAAAACCTTTTCGCAATTTCATAATAAATCACCTATTTTACTTCTGTATAATAAATATCGAGAATCATATCAAATAACGCTTCGTTATCAACATAATATTCGGCATATTTTTCGCTCGCCGTAGTTCTGCCGGGCAGTTTGATAAAATTCTCGTCCGCCGAAAATCCCGACTTCAAAAAAACACTTGTATAATATGTAACTGCCGCCGCATCTATATCCGTAACCATATAATCCGAAACGCTGTTGTACAGCCTGAGCGGAGTTTTTATATCTTCTTTTGTCTGCGAAAGAGTCTTTTTTATAAATGACGTAAGATATTCTCTTTGTCGCTCCATTCGCAGATTATTTTGATTTTCGTCACCCTTAGTATCTCTCGACCTAACGAAAATCTCAGCTTGTCGTCCGTCAAGAAGGATCCTTGAACCAAGAACAAGATTTGGATCTTTGTGGCTCAAATCTTCAATAACATTTACTTCAACACCGCCGATACCGTCATTCAATATCGGTATGGCATCCAAATCGATCGCGGCGTATGCGTTAACGGGTATGCCGAACATCATTCTCGAAACAGAGCGTTTGAGATTTTCGCAGCTTGATTCTTTGCCGTCACCGTAGGCATAAGCAAGACAAATCTGCATTTTTTCGGTACCCTGAAACTCGCCCGAAGGATTTATGACGTTTACATCGACCATAGTATCACGAGAAACCGCCATCATTTTATATTTGCCTGTTTCGGTATTAAGTGCGGCAACAATAATCGTATCTGCCTGACCTGCTGTGCCAAAAATTCCGGTTTGCTCGTCAACGTGCTTATCAACACCGGCAAAGAGTACGGTGGTTACCTTATCATTATATTTATATTTTTTGTCATTGTAATAAACATAGGCATCGTGATCGGTTCCGGTTTCTTCACGAACCACGCTTGCCGTAACCTCCTCGGGAACCGAAACGACATCAATATTTTGGTTATCTCCGAGAGCTTTTTTCTGCCCGTTAAACATAAGAACAATCAGCGTTACAGCAACAATGACAAGTATTCCTATGATCACTGCCGCCGTAACGCCGAAAACTTTCAATGCTTTGTTCGGGGATTTTTTATCAGCGTTTCTGCTTGGAATATCATTTGATTTTTGCCGGCTCATCGCTTACTAAAACTCCTTGAACAAGATACCTTGAGGTATCAATATTATCAAGACAAGTGCTTAGGGTGATTATTTTATCATCGGTTGTAACTTCAACATCACGCCTGTTGCACATCATCGATTCTGTTGGATTTGTGGCATATTCGAGATAATCGGCGAAAACATCTTCATCGCTGAAATCGAACGAATACAGAATGTGCCTGTCATCATACTCGTATGCCGAAAAAATTTCATAAGTCAAAGTTCTGTCTGGCATATACACATATATATACGGATTTGACGCAAAGAAATTTGGATCTCTGAAATTATGCAAAGTACAGAACATTGTTCCGTTAAGCATATTATGCCCATACAAAACCGTATTCGGGTCAGAAAAATCTTTGCTGTTGAGTTTTTCGGTGTATATACTTCCTGCGAACTCATATTCTTTTTTATAATTATGATTCAAATAGAACGAATCATCGCCATCGGTCTGCAAAACGGGATAATCAACATAAGTATTCGGAATTTTTATCCATGCGTAAATATCCGGATTAATTTTTTGGAGTTCGGTAAAATTGACCCCATTATTTATTTTATCAACTTTTTTCGCAGAAGATGACGTTTTACTGCTATTGCTAACATCAGCATCGGATGTATTGGATGCTGTGTCATCAGAACTATCGGAGTTGGCAGGCAAATCGGGCGAATCAGTCAATACACCATCAACCATGCTTTCAATTGCGGAATGAAGGTCATCGTAACCCTTACCGGCGGAATACATCTTGTAAAGATAACCGCAAAGGCACGCCAAAGCCACAATAACAAGCACGATCGAGATGACCCAGACCGCCGCCCATGCCTTTTTTTTGCTATTATTTTTCATTAAAGAAATCCGTTAAAATTAATCTTCGATTTTCTTTTTAGATGTCAATGCTACACCGCCGAAAACAGCCGCTGCTGCTGCCATCAAGAGTCCGTAAGCTACCGGAACACCTGTTTTAGGTGATGTGCTTGATGTAGATGTTGTTGACGATGTTTTTGAAGAACTTGAGGATTTGTCGGAATCGCTGGAAGGTCTGCTTCTTCCACCTTCGCCGTCTGAACCCTCGCCGTCACTTTCGGGTCTGCTTCTTCCGCCGTCATAGTCTGAGTCACTGCCAAGCTCGCTGCTTCCGCCGTGACCTTCTGTATCGGAAGCAGATGTGTCTGTATCACTGCCGGGGTGAACTGTCGGACTATCGTAAGCACTTGCAGATATAGCTACGAAAGAAAGAATCATAGCACTAAGCAAAACCGCAAATAATTTTTTCATTTTAATGTTACCTCCTATTATTAATTACCCTGTAATATTGTTCTAAGTGGAAACACGACTCCACTTTGCTATATATTATATCACCACAAAACGGATTTGTAAAGTGTTTTTTTCAACACACTTATTTAATTATGTGGAAACAAAATCCGACTGCACAAATTTGCAGTCGGATTTATTTACAAGAACATAGTGAGCTATGCCATACTGATAAACATGAACGGAACAGGATTAACCTTTAACACCGCCGGCTGTAACGCCTTCAACATAGTAATTCTGCATCTTGAGGAAGAGGAGAGTGATCGGAACAGCAACAACAACCGAACCCGAAAGGAATTGTTTGAAGTAATTCTGCTTGTACTCTTTATCTACCATTTTCTGAAGTCCCATAGCTACTGTATAGTTGTCACGCTTATCACCCATGATAATTCTAACAAGGATAAAGTCGCACCACGGGCCTATGAACGATGTAAGCACCGTATAAACGAGAATGGGTTTAGAAATAGGAAGAATGATTTTCCAGAAGATTTGGTTTCTTGTAGCTCCGTCAATTGTAGCAGCCTCGTCCAAAGCTCTCGGGATAGTATCGAAGAAGCCTTTGGAAATTGCGAATCCAAGACCGGAACCGGCACTGTAACAGATAACGAGTGCGGGAAGCTGCTGTGTCAAGTTCATAGCTTTGAGAAGATAGTACAAAGCGATCATCGTCATGAATCCGGGGAACATTCCCAAAATCATACCAACGTTAATGAACATTTTACGGGATTTAAAACGAAGTCTTGAGAACGTATACGATACCATAAGTACCGACAATGTTGAAATAATACATGAGAAAACAGCAACTACGAATGTATTCAAAAACCATTTCGGATAGTCAAATACATCTGTTTCCGTGAAGAGTCTATAGTAGTCATTAACTGTGTACTCTTTAGGAAAAACGTAAGGAACTGTAACACCGCCTTCTGCACGGAACGAGTGAAGAAGAAGCCAAACGAGAGGACTTACCCATATAATACCAAGAACACCGAGAATAACGTATATAACTACATCGGCAATAGTTCTTTGCAGTTTGTAACTTTTTATCATGAGAACTCCTCCTCGTTTCTTGATGATTTAGAAAGGTTGAACGTAATAAGAGAAAGAGTAGCACAAACGATGAACACGAGAATACCAACGGCAGCCGCTGTGTTATAGTCGTTACTGTCCATAGTAAGTTTGAACAACCATGTAACAAGAAGGTCGGTTTGACCTGCCTGATAAAGGTTCATATCTTTCTGCGGGCCGCCTCCTGTAAGGAGGTAGATTACGTTAAAGTTATTGATATTTCCTACGAAACTCTGAATGAGGTACGGTGTTGTTACAAACAACATATAAGGAAGTGTGATTTGGAAGAACTGAACAACAGGTGTTGCACCGTCGATTCTTGCAGACTCGTAAAGATCCTCGGGGATATTCATAAGAATACCTGATGTCTGAAGAATTGTATAAGGTACGCCGACCCACATATTTACTACAATAACCGTTACTCTGGCAACTATCGCACTACTGTTGAAGAATGAGATGGGGCCGATGCCCATGTATCCCAAAATAACGTTCATAACGCCGTCGTCCTGAAGAATCTGGTTCATAAGAAGGAGCGATACGAACTGCGGAACTGCTATTGTGATAACGAAAAGTGTTCTCCACAATACTTTAAACTTAATGCTCTTTTTATTGATCATAAGAGCGAGTACCATACCTACTATGTAGTTGGAGAATGTTGCGAAAATAGCCCATACGATTGTCCATTTTGTAAGCTGAACGAATGTATAGCCCTTGTTTGCACCTTCAGAAACTTTAAATACATCTCTGAAAGTCTGAAGTCCTACCCATGTGAAAAGATTTCCCGGCGGAACGTGCTGTTGGTCATAGTTTGTAAAAGCTATGAGGATCATGAACACGAGCGGAAGAATCGTAAACACGCTGATAAGAAGAACAGGTGTTGCGAGAAGTGTAATATGATATTTGCCGTCAAGGAAGTCAACAAGCTCTTGTTTGAGTGTAAGATTTTTCTTTCCGGCTTTTTGATTTTGCTCTGCCTCGAAAGCAGATTTTGTATTTGCAATATAAACAGCTATAAATACAAGTGTAAGCAAAATTGACATAGTACCATAGAGAAGGATAAGCATTGAGTTATCTACAAATTCTATGGACTGTCTGCCATTAGGAAGGGTAACAACTCGTTTTGCAACAAGTCCCAGTGTATCGAACATATTGAGGTAACGAAGTCCGAATTTCGCCATGTATATTATGTACATGATTTCAGCCGCAAGAAAAGCAAGACCCTTTCCCGACTGACCTCTTGTAAGATTTCCAAAGCCCATAACGACATAAGACAATTTTGTACTCATATCGCCCTGAACAAATCTTGAGCCATAACCCTTAAGTCCGCCAATAAAATTCTTTACAAGGTTTACAAAGAATTTACCGATAGCACCGAAGAATCCCTTCAATTTGCCCGGAAGAAGTGAAAAAAACTCTTTTACCTTGTACATGATTTGTTCGCTGCGGCTAAGAGATTTGTATTCAATAAATGTCATTAGCTCACTCTCCTGAAAAAATCTGCACAAAAAACACGGGCAATAGGGCAAAGCCTACTGCCCATGTTTTTTTGTAATAACTATAAAATAACCGGATAATTATACTTGTTTGGAATTATTCATCTCTGATGTTAGCGATTGTTGTTTTGATGATCTCTTTGCAAGCTGCTTCGTCAATCGGGTTATCTGCGTCAACGACTTTGTTGCCGAATGTGCCTACCGGTGTCCAGAATGTAGCTGCGATGCCAACCTGCGGAACAGAGCTTGCCGACTGTGCAAGAATTGCCGAAAGAGCCTGATCGTTCTTGATTGTATCGGACTCAGAAACAACCTTGTTAGAGGGGCCCCAGTTGAGCTGTTCAGCTCTCTGCATCTGACACTCTTCGCCCGAGAGATATTTAGCAAGCTCGATAGCGGTATTGGGATAAAGTGTAGCTGCGTTTACGCCGAGGAGTTTGTAACCGAACATATTAACTATCGGAACATCTTCGCCGTCAACATTGATTGTCGGAAGAGTTGCGAATCCGGCTTTGTCGCCGAGGGTACTCTTTGCGTTAGAGAAGTTCCAAGAACCATCGAAACCTGCTGCAACTGTATCGGACTTAAATCCGTCAACAACCTTTGTAACTTCGCCATTGAGGAAGAAATCTTTATTTTCTGTAAAGAGTTTATGGAATGCGAGCATAGTTTTAACAGCCTTGTCCTCGTCATAATCGGAGAATTTCTGAGTTTCGCCGTCCTCTTCAAAGCCGTCTATTTTGATACCGCTTGTAAACATGAACAAGCACGAATAGTAGCCGTTGCCTGCGTCCATAACGAACTTCTTGTTAGCTGCTTTACAAGCCTCAAAAACGCCCTCAAGAGTTTTAGCCTGCTCTTCGCTTACATAATCTTTATTGTAAACGAGGCAATAGCTGTTGTCGCCTGTTTCGGGATATGCCCAAACGGAACCGTTCTTTGTAGCTGCTGCTACGGAAGCTTCGCTGTTGATGTTTGTAACGTAATCTTTGTCTGCACCTGTTACTTCGAGCAATGCACCTGCTGTTACGAGTTTGTCGAGGTTATCGCAAGCAAATCCGAAAACGTCTGCTGCTGCTGCGGAGTCTGTGAGAACCTGTACAGCGGAATCTGCTTCACCCTGAGGAACAACTTCGATAGTGATATCGCCGTATGCTTTCATGTTCTCAGAGAACTTTGCACACTGCTCTTTGAGTATAGCCTGAGCTGCATCGGGACCCCATACTTTGAGGGAAATCGGGCCTGCTGCACCCTCGCCGCCGAGAGGATCTCCGGTATCGTCACCTGTTGTTGCAGTTGTGTCGCCGCCTGTTGCTGCCGATGCAGTTGTGTCGCCGCCTGTGGTAGTAGTTGTTGTTGTGGGCTGAGGTGTGCCGCCGCAGCCTGCAAAAGCTGTTACAGCCATCATAGCAGCAAGGGCGATAGCACAAAATCTTTTTGTCTTGTTCATTTACTTTTTCCTTCTTTCTTAAAAAATCTTAGATAAAAAATAGATAAATATAAGTGGGACTTGATCCCCCCAAACCGCCGCAATTAGATTCGCCACATAATCTCTGACCCGATAATTTTGCCTATAATTGAAGCAGTTTATCTACATAAATAATAACATATATACAGCTTTTTTTCAATATCTTTATACAATTTTATTGCTGTGAATAATTTCTGTCATATTTTTTATGCAACTTGCATATCATTTTTAAGTCAAATAGCAATAATTACAAATGCAAAAATCCAGATATGTACTTTTATTACAAAACCGTTTTGTGCATTTTAACAAACAGTATAAAAAAAAGACCTTCAAAAATTCAAATTTGGCTAATTAATGTTGATTCAACGATGTTTATTTTATTTGATATTTGACAAGTCACCTGCAAAGTGGTATTTTATATACAAAGAAACAAAATCCTCCATTGGAAAAACCCCCTGTTGCATTTATTCAAATTGACAATATAATTATACAGCATTTCTTCATGGAAATCAATAGTAAAAATAAAAAAATTCTGTGACACTTATCCAAAAGTTATCGAAAATTATTAAAAAGGAGTTTTTAGCATGAAATTAGCGGATATTTTAAAAAATGTTGAATGTGAATTTCTGAAAGGTTCGGGAGATGTTGAAATTACGGATCTTGTTTACGATTCACGAAAGGTAAAAGAGGGCAGTGTATTTGTTTGTTTGAAGGGATACAACGTAGACGCTCACAAGTTTGCAAAGAATGCAGTTGCAAGCGGAGCGGCGGCAATTATTTTGAGTGACCCGCTCGAACTTGATTGTCCTGCTGTTGTAAAAGTACAAGACACCCGATCAGCACTCGCCGAAATATCGGCAAATTACTATGGTCACCCTGCACGAGAGCTTATTTCTATTGCCGTAACGGGAACCAAAGGAAAGACCACAACAGCAGCTATGATTCGTTCAATACTTGAATCTGCCGGAATAAAGACGGGAACAATCGGAACTTTGGGTATTATTATCGGAGATAACGTTTACAAGACGGATAACACAACTCCCGAATCTCTTATAATTCAGTATTATCTCAGAAAGATGGTTGACGAAGGCTGTAAAGCATTTGTTGTAGAGGCATCGTCATTGGGATTGAAGTGGCATCGTACTGATGCAATAGAATTTGATTACGGCATTTTCACAAATTTCTCAAATGACCATATTGGAGACTCCGAGCACGCAACAATGGAAGAATATTTGGCGTGTAAAAAAATCCTGTTCAAGAAATGCAAACTCGGATTAATCAACAAAGACAGTCAAGTTTACAATGACATAATTGCAGACGCAACCTGCGATATTGAAACATTCGGATTTGACCCGACCTGTGATGTTTACGCATCAAACGGAGAATTAACCCGCCGTCCGGGATTTTTAGGCGTAACATTTGACATAAACGGATATGAAAATTACACAGTAAATGCAGGAGTTCCCGGAAAATTCAATATATACAACGCACTTGCGGCAATATCGGTTTGCCGTCACTGCGGAGCAAACAAAGAAGCAATATGCAAGGGTCTGGAAACAGTAAAAGTCAAAGGCAGAGTTGAGCCTGTTCAGGTAAGCGACCGTTTCACGCTGCTTATAGATTACGCACACAACGCTCTCAGCATGGAAAACGTACTGACAACCCTGCGACTCTACAACCCGCACCGTATTGTTACGATGTTCGGAGCAGGCGGAAACCGCCCTAAAATCCGCCGTTACGAGATGGGCGAAACATCGGGCAAGCTGAGCGACCTTTCGGTTATCACAGAGGACAATTCCAGATTTGAGGAAGTCACCGATATAATAAATGACATCAAAGTCGGCATAGATAAAACAAACGGAAAATACGTCGTTGTGCCGAACAGAAAAGATGCTATCCGCTATTGTATCGAAAATGCCGAGGACGGAGATATTATCGTGCTTGCCGGCAAAGGTCATGAGGATTATCAGGAAATCAAAGGCGTTAAATACCATATGGACGAACGCGAGCTTATCTCTGAGATTTTGGCAGAACTCTCCTGACCCTCTCGGAAGCTGCCGCCCCCCCTGCTTTCTCGGGGGCTGCCGCCCCCGAACCCCTGCCTTCTTTTTTTTGAAAAAAAAAGAAGCAAAAAAAACTTTAACTATATAAATTTTAT
>CACXHC010000035.1 GCA_902767285.1 uncultured Ruminococcus sp. | reverse complement strand
TTTGCATCTTCGGCTTCTTTTCGAGCATTTTCAGCATCTTTGCGAGCTTTTTTAGCCTCTTGTTTAGCTGCTTTTTCAGCTTCTTTGGCTTTTCTTTCGGCTTCTTGAGCAGCTTCTGCAACAGCCTTTTCCTTTGCTATATCAGCATCGGCGGCATTTCGTATATCAGTTATAACGGCATCAGCAGCATTTTGTATATCAGTTATCTTTTTAGCTTCTTCAGCGGCTTTTCTTTTGGCTTCCTGATCAGCTACTTCGTCCTCAATATCGAACGGATTTTGATAAGAGTCGATATCCTTAATACGCTTATCGTCCTCGTCTATAATAGATCTGTCGTAGTTCGGAGTAACGCCCTCAAGTATTTTTTTGTTCATGATAAATCCAAGACTTTGCGGATTTATTATGAAGTGAGTTATCTTGCGGAAAGCAAGAAGTCTTGTTTCAATTTCATAAAGACCCTTGAACGGCATACCAACGCTTCTCGCCTCGGTAAAGTCGGTAAATACAGGGCAGAAATTGTTCTTGCCATCTGTAAATGTAAGCGGTTTGAAGTCGTCTATATTCTCGTCGGTGATTTCGGTAATATCATCGTTGAGAGCGTATGTATAGACCTTGCTGCCCAAGAATGACTCGGCAATTGTTTCACGGAGAGAGTCGTTTCCTCTCTGCATATAGTTGAGTACTTTGAAGTAAAGTTTGGGAGCTATAAGACCATCGCTCTTTACATGAACATCAAAATCTTCGGGAGAATAAATGTGACTGCTGTCATTGTTTACTATGATTTTCTTAAGACCAAAACGCTTCAAATCATCAAAGAAATCGCCTTTTTCGTCTATCGTCTGAGCGATAGTATCAGGAATACCAAGTTCAGCAGCTCTCTTTATTGTGCAGATGTTAACACAGAAATCGTCATTAAGATAGGGGTAGTTTGTAACAAGAGAGTATGTGCAGTAAATTTCGTCTGCCGCAACTATATCGTCTATATTTTTCTGAACGGGGTCAACGTGTTCGCTTGCAAACAATTTCTCTTTTACGAGAACTTCCATACAATCGGAGCAAATGTTCTTATTTCCAAACAGGAACAGCTCGGATTCTTTGTGTTCTGTTCCGCACAAAGCACAGTTTATAACACGGCTTGCATTGGGACGGCGTTTGTTTCCGCCAACGTTCAGACGCTCTGTTACAGGCGGAAGATTCGTCTTTGTGGTTGTTGTTTCAACGGCGGCTGTAACATTGGCTATTTTTGTTATTTCGTAATCGTAAACTTTACCGCTGGGGTCGTTGATAACCTTTACGGAGAAGTCCTTCGGACGGCGTTCACGGTTCTTCCACATATTCAACTCACGCTGAGGCAACGGAGCTATTTCATCGTTTATAACTTTGAAAGTCGCACCACGGCGAGAGTCGGTATATATTTTGAAATACTCGTTTGTGAGCAAGCATTTCATGGATTCTGTTTCTACAAATTTAACTCTCTTGAGGTCGGGCTGCTTAACAACGCCTACCGAATCTGGAGCAGCTGCCGCCGATGTCGATTGACCGCCTCTGGGAGAAATAGGCGTGAGTCCCGGAATAGGCGTATCAGGTACGATTACAGGCACCGGAGCCATAACAGCAGGAGCCGCGGTCAGTGTGCCGTCCTCTTCTACTTTGGAGATAATGTAATCGTATGGTTTTCCGCCATCTTTCATGACAGTAACAACAAATCCCGCAGGATTCTTTTCACGTTGTTTCCACCAGTTAAGCTCACGTTGTTCTATGGGAACGATTTCATCATCAATAACTTTGAATATTTTCGGGGCTCTTTTATCTTTGTAGAATTTGCAGAACTCGGTTTCAAAAACTTTTTCTGTTGTATCGTTATCTACAAATATAACACGGCTTGTTGGTTTTGTGCCGTTCATATCGATTGTCTTTCCGCCACGGCCTCTTTGAGCCGGAGCAGCAGTTCTCTGCTGTGCAACAGGCGGAATAGATCTCTGCGGAGCAATAGGAGGAATAGTTCTCTGCTGTGCCAAATTAGCCACAGGAGCAGGAGCGGCAACAGGAGCAACCGGCGGAACTGTTCTCTGTGGAGCAACCGGCGGAACGGTTCTTTGCGGAGTAACAGGAGCTGCGGAAGCAACAGGAGGAACCGTTCTCTGCTGTGTCAAATTAGCCACAGGAGCAGGAGTAGCCACAGGAGCAACCGGCGGAACAGATCTCTGCGGATTCATAACAGGAATACTTGACGCTGCACCGGGGTCGGATGCTCTTTCAATTTTATAATCGTATGGATTGCCCTGCTTGTCGTTGATTATTGTAATATTAAATTCGCCCGGCTTTTTGAGCTGGTTTTTCCACATATTGAGTTCACGAACTTCAATATTGGCAACTTCACCGTTAACAACTTTAAATGTACGGCCTCTAACTTTATCTCTGTAAACAGGGAAATACTCATTTGAGAATATTTCGTCAAAATCGCCCGAGGCAACAAATTTTATTCTTGATTCACGTTCGGAATCTTCTATAACCGTGACAATGGGTTTGGATGCCTTAGCAGGTCTGGGCGGTGCCGGTCTTACCGCCGGTATTGCCGAGGCGACAGGTGCAACAGGTACTGCCGGTGGTGCTGTCGGTGCTATTGGTGCTACCGGTGCTGCCGGTGCTACCGGTGCTACCGGTGCTGCCGGTGCTACCGGTGCTACCGATGCAACCTGAGCCACAGGGGGAACAGGAGGTGTCGGAGGGATGGATCTCTGTGGAGCCATAGGTACAGCTGACGTCATGGGTGTTGCGTCAAAATCAAATTCGGGAGCCGCACCACGGGTAACTCTTGTTATGATGTAATCATAAGGAATACCTCTTTCATCTTTCAAGGGCTTAACAACAAAGTTTGTAGGGGTTTTCTGCCTGCCCTTCCACATATTCAGTTCACGCAGCTCTATGGGGACTATTTCGCCGCCGATAACTTTAAAAGTCTTACCGGCTCTTGTATCTTTATAGATTTCGCAGAACTCATTTTGAAGGACGAGGGTTGTGTTTTCATTCATTTCAAATTTTAATCTGTCAGTAGGTTTTTTACCGTTATTTGCATCGAGCATATAAAATCACTCCTTCTTATAAATTTTACTATATTCGGAATATTTTTTCAATACAATTTATAAAAAATTTTATATTTTTTTTAAGCATATAATTAATTTTTGTGATTTTTTAACGTTTTGAACAAAAATATTTTTATGTTTTTAGCAAAAAGTCATTATTTTTAAGTAAAAAAGGCAAAATAAACAAA
The DNA here is from genome assembly GCA_902767285.1 of uncultured Ruminococcus sp. Classification (GTDB taxonomy): domain Bacteria; phylum Bacillota; class Clostridia; order Oscillospirales; family Acutalibacteraceae; genus RUG592. The sequence continues at coordinate 7,961 of CACXHC010000035.1, read as the reverse complement.
TAATCAATAATATTTTTTAAAAATGTTACTATATGATTAAATACTGTCCGTTAGGCTATCTTTTTTTGCCTAAATCTTTTTGTAAACAAATCTACAAAAAAATATATCAAAATACTGTCTGAATATGTCAATTCTAACGTTCTAAAGCCTTTTTGTTTGTTGTATTTTAATAAAAATTTATTTTTATAAATAATTTTATTGTTTTTTAGTGACATTTAATTTTTTTTGTGTTATAATAAACACATATTGTGATGTCATCTCTGTTAAAAATATTGCTATCACAATCATGAAAGGAAAGATGCACAACGGAACAAACAATAAATATCGAAAGGCTTGAACAAGCTGTAATGCTGTTCGGCAGTTTTGATGAAAATATAAAGATAGTTGAAAAATCATACGGCGTTAAAATTTTAATGCGAGATTCGGAACTCAAAATATGCGGTGATCCCGAGTATGTTGCACTCGCTGCAAAAGCTGTCGAAAGTATGCTGATGCTCATCAATAAAGGCGAAACCCTAAACGAGCAGAATGTCAGATACTGCATATCGCTTGTCAATGAAGGCTCCGAAAGCCGTTTGACGACTCTTTCGGGAGATTGTATCTGCGTATCTGCCAAAGGCAAGCCCGTCAAGCCTAAAACTATCGGTCAAAAGCATTATTGCGATGCTATAAAAAACAATACTATAACTATCGGTGTAGGCCCTGCCGGAACAGGCAAAACGTATCTTGCAGTTGCTCTTGCGGTAACGGCATTCAGAGCCCACGAAGTCAACCGAATAATTTTGACAAGACCTGCTATTGAAGCCGGCGAAAAACTCGGTTTCCTTCCGGGAGATTTGCAAAGCAAGGTTGACCCGTATCTGCGACCGCTGTACGATGCTCTTTTTGATATGCTCGGAGCGGAAACTTATCATCGATATGTTGAAAGAGGAAATATCGAAGTCGCCCCCCTCGCATATATGAGAGGACGTACCCTCGATGACAGTTTTATTATTCTTGATGAAGCTCAAAACACAACAGGCGAACAAATGAAAATGTTCCTGACTCGTTTGGGTTTCAATTCAAAAATGGTAATAACGGGAGATGTTACACAAATCGATTTGCCAGACGGTAGAAAAAGCGGTCTGAAAGAGTGCATGAAAGTTCAGAAAAATATCAACGATATTGCTCAGGTCACTTTTAACGAAAAAGATGTTGTGCGGCATCGTCTTGTTCAAGATATTATCAGGGCTTATGAACAGTCCGACAAAAATCAAAGGAGGTAGAGGAAATTGACTAACAAGATCAAGGTAGTAATTACCAACAAGCAGAAAAAAGTAAAATTCCCCACAGGTATGAAGATGCTTGTACGCCGTTGTTGCACGGCTGTGCTTAAACTTGAAAATTTCGAAGGCTCAGCCGAAGTAAGCGTTACATTTGTTGACAACGAAGAAATACACAAGCTGAACAAACAGTACAGAAATATAGATTCTGTTACCGATGTTCTTTCTTTCCCTCTCGGTGAAAACGGAAATTATGATACAGACCCCGAAACCGGTGCGAAAATGCTTGGCGATGTGGTCATATCTATGGAAAAAGCGGAAGATCAGGCGGCACTTTACGGACACTCAATACAGCGTGAAGTTGCGTATCTGACGGCACATTCGGTTCTTCATCTTTTAGGCTATGATCATGAAACTAATCTCGAAAAAGTTCATATGCGTGAAAAGGAAGAACTCGTTATGGAACAACTCGGATTGCCTGCTTCGGCATCTTATGTTATTGACGAGAACTGATTTTTGTTGTATTTTAATAAGCCGCCCCATGCAGAGCGGCTTTATTTTTTTGAAAAATTAAGGTTTTATCAAAAACGGCGAAAATACCAAATCTATCTTTTGTTTGATTTTTGTTTTTGATTTTATTCATAAAAAAGTATTGCTCCGCTGTAACCTTATTTTCTTTACAAGAATTTTAGTTGTGAAAACAACACAAAAAATCAATCAAATATTTATTGGTCTTTAACAACCGATTTTTTGACTTGCACAAAGATTTGTTATTTTTTTGTTGACATTTACAAATTTTGTGTTATAATAAAATCACAGGTTGAGAGAAACAAAAAACGACCTGCAGTATTTCCCGAAATGAGAAGAAAATCAAAGTAGGCACGTTGATTATTTAGGAGGAATAATTTATGACACCGATTCTTGAATTACATGACATTGATGTTACTAAGTTCCTTGCCGTGCTTGACACTTGCGAAGGAAACGTATTTTTAGTAACAAAAGAGGGCGACCACCTTAACCTTAGAAGTAAGCTCTGCCAGCTCGTTGGCTTGACTCAGCTTATAGAGGGTGGAAAGATCGCTGAGGCTTATATCATCGCTGAAAATCCTAACGATGAGAGAAAGCTCTTTAGATTCAACTTGCTCGGCGATACCGGTGAAGCAAAAGTTGAAGAATAATTAATTTAGCTGATTCCTTGTAATTTTGATGTTAGATGTTAGACCACAAAAGGGGGCCGCTTCGTGCGGTTCCCTTTTGTTTTTTCTTGATTTTATACCGAACGAAAAGAAACTCCGGATTTTTTCAGCATTTCCATATAATCATACTCAAACAAGCCTATAATTTCTCCGGGAGTTACTATGGGTATTCCCGGGGGATAGGCATAAACAAAATGCTTGCTTATATATTTTCCGCTTGCGGCTTGTTCTTTAGTGAGGTCTATGATTGGCAAAGAATCTATTTCGGCGTTTGTCATGCGAATTTTCATCGGTTTTGGCAAAGACGGAAAAGCCGTACAGGTTTTTGATTTTAACGATTTGTCGATTTGTTCCAATGCCGAGTATAATTGTTTGAATACAGCGGGTTCATCGCATATAGTTGTCATTGCCAAAGCGTATGTCGGATATGCCATTTCCAATTCAAGCCGAAAATCCTCACGCAGTTTTTTCATCAGCTCCACGCCCGAAATATTCGTATTTGCCGTTGATATTGCTATTTTGCTTTTATCGAACGAAAAAAACGTCGGATCCGAACATACTATTTTAAGATTATTTAGTTTATCGGCTCTTTTATAAAATGCCGAAAGATTTTTTTCGAGATTGGCAAAGGATTTCTCGCTCACTTTCAAAAAGTCGAGGCATCTGTCTATGGATGACATGAGAACGTAAGAAGGACTGCTGGTTTCAAACACAGAGAGAAATTTTTCGAATTGTTTGCGGTTTACGAGTTCGCCGTTAACGAAAGCCAAAGCGGTTTGAGTAAGCGAAGGAAGCGTTTTATGTAGACTTGTTATGACAATATCCGCACCCGAAGAAATCGGCTCGCCGGATTTTCCGAAAGAACAGAAACGCATATGCGAGCCGTGTGCGGAATCGACAATAAGCGGAATTTTGCGTGAGTGACACTCACGGGCAATAGATGAAATATCGCTGACAACGCCTTCGTATGTAGGAGAAGTTATGACAACGGCTTTTGCAGTCGGACATTCCGTTAAAGCAGCACGAACGGTTTCGGGCGATATGCTTCCGCAAATGCCCGATTTGCTCATTGGAGGATATATATACCGTGCATCAAGTTCCGAGAGCATACAGGCATTATAAACGGATTTGTGACAATTTCGGGCAATTATTATTTTGTCGCCACGGTGAGCCACAGAAGATACAGCCGCCAGAATCCCGCAGGTACTGCCGTTTACGAGCATATATGCGGAGTCACTTTTGTATATTTCGGCAGCTTTCAAACAGCATTCTTTAATGATACCATCGGCAGAATGGAGGTCATCAAATCCGTAAATTTCGGTAATATCTATATCGTATGGTAAAGCCGAACCGAAATTACGTTTGTGTCCGGGCATATGAAGAGGGTATGTTCCCGTCTGAGAGTGTTTTTTCAGTGCCGAATAAAGAGAGTTTTTCATAACGATCGCCCTTTCGTTATATGTTTAATTAAGCTCTGCCCATTGTTCATAGAGTTGATCAAGATGTTCGTTTAGTTCGCCGAGCTTTTGGGTTAATTCAACTAATTTTTCGTAATCCGATTGTATAAGTGAAATCTCCTCTTGAATTTTAGCTATTTCGGCTTCGGTATTTTCGATAGCTTCCTCGCACTTTTTGAGATTGGCTTTTGCTCTTGCAAGTTGAGAGCGTTCTTCTTTTCGCTTAAAATACTCATTCTGAGTTTTTTTCTCTTTATCTTTTTTAGGCTGTTGAAAAATATCCTTGTTAACTTCGGGAGAAGTTTTTTCTATGTAGTAATCGTAATTTCCCAGATATTCTTTAACACCGTTTTGGTCAAGAACAAGAACTCTGTGAGCGAGTTTGTTTATAAAATAGCGGTCGTGCGAAACAATGAGCATAGTACCGGAATATTCAAGCAAAGTTTTTTCTTGATTTTCTCTGAAAGAAGTATCGAGATGGTTTGTCGGCTCGTCCAAGAGAAGAAAATTTGCACCTTTTAGCATAAGTTCGAGCAAAGCGATTCTGGCTCTTTCGCCTCCGCTCATTTCGGATATTGAACGAAAAACCTCATCGCCTTTAAAAAGAAATCTTCCGAGAGAAGTTCTGACTTGCGTTTCGGTAAGATACGGAAATCTATCCCAAATCTGTTCAAGAGCGGTCTTTTTTAAATCAAGACCGCTTTGGACTTGGTCGAAATATCCCATTTCAACGTTTGCACCGAGATACACGCTCCCGGCATTTGCAGTATAAATATTGTTTATTATTTTGAGGAGAGTTGTTTTTCCGCAGCCGTTTTCGCCCAAAATGAAAACTCGTTCACCCTTGCGGATATGAATATTTACGTCCGAAAAAATTTTTTTATCGCCGAAATATTTTTCAAGATTTTCGCATATAAGAACATCGTCACCGGTTTCGCATTTGGGAGAGAATGTAAAATTAACAGTTTCGATTTCGGATTCAGGGATTTCGAGTTCGGCTTTTATTCTGTCGGCTTGTTTTTGCTTACTCGCAGCGGTTATGAAATTATGGGCGACACCCCAACGGCGTTGTTGTTCCACAATTCCTTCTATGCGGTGAATTTCTTTCATTTGCTGTTCGTAATGAGCTTTTTGTTCTTCCAAAATTTTCTGCTTTTTTTCTATAAATTCGGAGTACGAGCCGACATACATTCTTGATTTTCCGTGTTCTATCTCGATAGTTTTATTTGTCACTTTATCAAGAAAATATCTGTCATGAGAAATAATAATCGCGGATCCTTTGTATTCTTTCACAAAATTTTCGAGCCAGCTTACAGCTGATATATCGAGATGATTTGTAGGCTCGTCAAGCAGAAGAATATCCGGATTACTGAGCAGAAGTTTTGCGAGTGCGATTTTGGATCGCTGACCTCCGCTGAGTTTTTCGACCGACATATTTCGGCTGTCCTCACCGAATCCCAATCCAACAAGAGTCGCATTTGTTCGGCTGACGTAGGTAAGACCGCCGTTATTCTCGAATTTTTCACGCAGAATCATTTGTTCTTCGAGTAATTTTTCGGAATGATTGCCGTTTTCTATTTCTTCCACAATGCTGTTGAGCCGTTCTTCCATAGAGATAAGAGGCTGAAAGATGCTTAAGAGTTCGGTATAGACGGTTCTATCGAGATGACTGCACGAAAATTGCTCCATATAGCCGATTTTTAATCCTTTTTCACGGGAAATCGAACCTCCTGTTTGTTCGAGCTGACCCGTGAGAATTTTAAAAAGAGTAGTTTTACCGGTGCCGTTTGCACCTATCAAACCGACTTTATCCCCTTTTTCTACAAAGAATGATATATTTTTAAACAGCGACTTTTCGGCAAAATCCATTGAAAGTCCACTGACAGAGAGAATTGACATTGTTATTTTCCTTTTTATTTTATTATCGTATGCACTGCCACAAAACACGCTATATGATAAACATTCAGCAAAAAATAAACCGAAACGCCGAACAGTGCAATATTATTTGATATGAGAAGTTGACGTTTATCGGCATCTTTTATTTTTGATACCGCAAACAAAATGAGAATAAGCGGTATAACTGCTTTTACCAAAAGTCCGAGATATACGCTTGATATAACGTCACGCATGAGCGGATTAGCTTCTTTAAAAAATCCTGTACGCAATAGAGAAAGAGTGCATACCCAGTCCGAAAAATTAAACATAAAGAGCAGGAACAGTCTTTTTTTTATACATATTTCGGAGTCATCTTTCCACAATGCCGAAATTTTACTTGAATTTGTTTTCATAGTATAAACACCTCGGAAATATTATTTGCTTCTCCGAGGTGTTTTATTCTCTTACGAATTTTTAAGCAAAAAAGCCGTTTTCAAGATTGCCGTTTGAGTTTTGCCATCGATAATGCGATTATTCATAACCATTTCGACAGCTTTATCGAGCGGAATTTTTTCAACATTCAAAAACTCGTCCTCATCGAGCTGTTGATTTTCGAAATGATCCACACGACACATATACATATAGAGTGTTTCGTCTGTAAAGCCGGGTGAAACGTACTCTGCACCAAGCGAAACATAATTATAACCGACAGCACCTGTTTCTTCCAGAAGTTCTCTTTTTGCATTTTCGAGAGGAGTTGTTTTTGGGTCGTCAACTTTTCCGGCGGGGAGTTCCAAAACTACTTCATGATACGGGTATCTGTATTGATTAACGAAAAGAATCTCGTTATCTTTGGTAACAGCGGCAACGCACACTCCTGCGGGATGACGTGCTACTTCTCTTTTTGCTTTTGTTCCGTTAGGAAGTTCGACTTCATCGAGTTCAAGTTTAATTATTTTGCCGTCATACAAAACTTTTGACGACAATGTTTTTTCTTCTAAATTCATAACGAATATCCTCCTATTTACCTATATAGAAAAGAGCAATAGTTCCGGGGCCGCAGTGGGCTCCTAAAGCCATACCTATTTCGGATATTTTAACATCGACATTACCAACATTTTTGATTATAGAGCGGGCGAGAAGGTCGGCATCTTCGGCACAATCGGCATGAGTAACAAACACGGTGCCACCGTTTTCTCTATCGTAAGTCTGACTCATTTGTTCAACAATTTTTGCGATAGCGAGTTTTCTGCCACGAGCCTTATAAGTAACTTTTAGTTTGCCGTCTGTTTCGGGAGAAGTTCTTATAACAGGTTTTATGTTCATTACCGAGCCGACAGCGGCAGCGGTAGCGGAAATTCTTCCGCCACGCTTGAGAAAATTCAGGTCATCGGGAGTAAACCAGTGATAAATTTTTCTTTTTATACTTTCGGCGTAATCTCGAACTTCTTCAATTGAGAATCCCTCGTTCATTTTTTCCACACAGCGATATATGAGGAGTGATTGTCCCATACAGCCACACAAGCTGTCCACACAAATAATCTTGCGATTTGGGTATTGCTCCTCCATTTCCTCGGCGGCGATTGTCGCAACATTGAAAGAACCGCTCAAAGCTGTTGAAAATCCTATGTAGAGAACATCTTTACCGGAATCAAGTATTCGTCTGAAATATCTAATATAATCATCAATGGACGGGGAGGCAGTTTTTACAGGAACACCATGTCGCAAAGTATCGTAAAAGCTCGCATTTCCTATGTCGAGAGTTGACAGCTTGCAACTGAAATTTTTTTCGGCAAGGGTCACTTTTAGCGGAACAGCCGTTATGCCGAGTTCTTTTGCAGTAGCATAAGGCATATCGCACGCCGTGTCGGTTAATATTGAAAATGTACTCATGAGTCACACACCTTTTTTATTTTAAGTATATTACAAACTGTATTTTTAGTCAACCACCTTTTTTTCGGAAGCGTTTTTGGGTGCTGTGAAATTTGGCTTTCTTGGGAAAACCTTTTTTGAAAAAAAGGTTTTCCCAAACCCTTTCCAAAAAACTTTAATTGTGTAAAAAATGTTTATTTGCTAATTATAGAATGTTCATTGAAACATATAAAATTTATATAGTAAAAGTTTTTTTTGCTTCTTTTTTTTTCAAAAAAAAGAAGAGAAAAATAAAAACT
>CACXHC010000034.1 GCA_902767285.1 uncultured Ruminococcus sp. | reverse complement strand
CGGGCAAGCACAAAATGCTCCTCAACAGAACATTCCGCAACCCGAAGTTTCCCGACCAAATCCCGACAAGCCGATGAGTTCATTTGCACAAAAGAATTTCTATCAACCGCAGAATTTCGCTAATACTCCTACGCAAAACCCGACCACTCCCCCGCCGACTGTACCAAATCCAGAAACTCCGAGTATGTTTGCGGAGCGAAATTTCTATCGAAATTCGGCAGATATAAGCGATTATATCTCAAGTGACGAAGTTTCGGCAAAAAGACGTGAATATGTGGAATTGCCGTCTAAAATCGCAAGATTAAAAAGAGAAGCGGCATCAAAAGAGAACGAACTCAAAAGTATAATTATCGAGAGAGAGCGACTTTTTAGTCAAAGAACCGATTTGCAGAAAATATTCAACGAAAAGAGCGAGAATCTGAAATCTGCCGAAGCCGAGCATTACAGAAAATTCGGAGATACAGAAAAAATCAGAGAAGCCGAACTCACAAGAATAACAAACACGATAACGGCTTTGAAAGAACGCAGAGTTACGGCATCGAACGAGCTGGCGAGTCTCGGCGTGCTGGCTGTCGGACGAAAAAGAGAACTGAAAGAGCTGATACAAGAAACCGACAAAAATCTTGAAATCGCAAATACGGAACTCACAACGGTTCAGAGCAATTTGGGAGCTTTGAAAGAAAGCGGAATAAACGACCCCGTTTTAGCGGTAGCAAGAAACGAGTTTAACATTGCTCAACAGGAACTCGACAAAGTGAGAAGTGCTGTTGAATCTATAATGAATCAGGAACAAACTTGCAGAAATAATCTTGCGGAGCTGAACAGCGAAATTTCGCAGAAAGAAGCAAGGCTGAATCAGTTGAGAGGAGAGTTAACAGATGTCTGAAAATCCCGTACAAATGAAAAAAAAGTTGCTGGCTGTTCTCAACGAGCAAAAAGCCGTTACAGCTTATGACAAAAAAAGCGGTAATCTTTCGGTTTGCATAAAAGCAGTCAACACAGAGGATATAGAACGCAATTCCCGCATAGGCTATCTGTCCGGGGGGTCAAAAACAAAAATTGTTAGAGAGCCGATAAAAAACAACGTCAACAACATAACAATAACGAATGCAGGCGGTTCGGTGCTGGGCAATCTGCCGAAAGATATATGCGATTTGCTCAGTCCGCTTATGGATTCGGGGATAGCTACAATAAAATCATCAAAAGTGAACAAGGTTGAAAAAGCGTCTAAAAACACAATGTATGTTGATATAGACATAACTCTTATCAAAACGGAAGAAGAGCAAGGCGGAGAAAAAAGTATTTTGTGTCTTGTGGGCGGAGATCAAGTTAACACATGGTCGCAGGAACTTCGAATATTTAAATGCGACATTCCTCTTGATGATGCTATTCTTCTTTTTGAGTTATACAACCGTTTTCACGGCGAATACGACAAAATCAAAAGCGGTACAGTCGATGACAGTTTGATTGGACTTGATAATCTTGAATCGGAAACAAAAGTTGCTCACTCGCTCATGAAAGATCAGATAGAAGAAAATTTGGATTATTCATCAGACCGCAAGGGAGCGTCCGATTTTGGCGGATATGTTGAAATAATGGCGGTTCAGGACTCCGCAAGATACGGTGGTATGGACAAGTATGTTGACAAAATCCGATTTGACTATGACGAGAGCGGAATACTTACTATGTTCAAAAAACGCTCATTTGACGTTAAGAGTTATCATTGGATAAATCAAACGAGAGTTTCGGACAGCGAGTGGAACAAAGAATCTGCGAGCGGTTTCGATAACTGGTGCGAAATAATAGAGCTATATCCATTTGAAAAAAATCTGCCGTTTGATTTAAACGATGAAGATATAGTATCTATATTCGGATTTGGAAAATTCAAGGCATTTGCGAACATATCCGTATAATTTAAGAAACTACAGAAAAAAGCGTCGGTACAAAAACCGACGCTTTTTATTTTGTTTTTTATCAGGTCAAAAAGATTAAGACGCAAAGCCGGATTTAACGAGCATAACGAGGCTTTCAACTGCCTCATCCTCATCGCTGCCGTCGGCAAGAATCTTGATGTTAGTACCGCCAGTAATACCGAGCGAAAGAACACCCAGCAAGCTCTTAGCATTAACACGTCTTTCTTCTTTCTCTACCCAGATGGACGATCTGAATTCATTTGCTTTTTGAATAAAGAACGTAGCCGGGCGAGCATGCAAACCTACCTGATTTTCAACTAAAACTTCTTTAACACACATTTTATAAACCCTCTCTCCATAAAAAAGTAATTGCTGATATGGCTTATGGAATTGCTCTACAAACTATTATAATCAGAAAAAACGAGTTCGTCAACACCTTTTTTCAAGTTTGGAGTGATGACCTATTATGTCATTTTTATAAAAGCCTTATTTGTGCAAGATAAATATAATTTTTATTCTGATTTGTTACAGTTGGACAGTACATCGTTTACATATTGTTGTTCTTCGGAGTTTAAAGCAAGATTATTTAACATATCAGGTCTTTTCAGGGCGGTACGCCGGAGGGCAGATTTTCGGCGAAAATCATCAACCTTTTTGTGATTACCGCTGAGCAGAACCGGAGGAACTTCTTTATCATGCCAAACGGCGGGGCGAGTATATTGCGGATATTCCAAAAGTCCGTTGTAGTGGCTTTCGAGTTCGAAGCACTCATCGGCAGAGAGAACGCCGGGGAGCATACGGGCGATAGAATCGGCGAGAACGAGTGCGGGCAGTTCGCCGCCTGTGAGAACATAATCACCGATTGAAATTTCCTCGTCAATATATTCTTCGATAAGCCTTTCATCAACGCCCTCATAGTGACCGCAGAGCAAGCAAATATTTTCGTACTGAGCAAGGCTTTTTACTTTCTGCTGAGTGAGCGTCTGCCCTTGAGGTGACATATAAATGAAATGCGGTCGAGTTGATGTCTGATTACAAATATTATCAAAACAGAGGGCAATTGGCTCAGCTTTCATGAGCATACCCATTCCGCCACCGTAGGGGGCATCATCTACACGGCGGTGCTTATCGAAAGCGAAGTCACGGAGCTGATGACAGATTATTTGGACTGCATTGTTTTTTCTGGCACGTCCGATAATGCTTTCGCCCAAGACCGCCTCACACATTTCGGGAAAAAGCGTTATAATATCAATCCTCATCGTCAAAAAGTCCTTTCATAGGACGTATTTTTATTATTCCGCTGTCAATATCGGTTGAGATGATGACATCATCAATAACAGGAACAAGATATATTTTGCCGTCTTTTTTTATTTCGTAGACATCGTTTGCACCTGTTTCGAGAACATCGGTTACGGTTCCGTAGAACTCGTTTGAATCGACATCATGAATCTCACAGCCGATAATATCCTGAATGAAATACTCTCCCTCATCAAGAGAAACATCATTTCTATTTATGTACAAAACCGTTTTTCTCATGGTATCGGCTTGTTCTATGGAATCCACTCCCTTAATCTTGACTAACACACAATTTTTTTGCACACGAGATTTCGTTATCTCAAGAACAGTTCCGTCTTTTAAGTACACTTTCTTAAATTGACACATAAATTCCGGAGAATTACACCAAGGGTCAACTTTTACTTCCCCTTTTAGTCCGTGCGTGTTAACTATCTGACCGATTTCTATAAATTCCTTTTTCTCTTTCACCAAAAAATATCCTCCTTTTTGCAATCTATATCTATTTTATCACATCTTAACATTAAACACAATATCCTTTTTTTCGGG
>CACXHC010000033.1 GCA_902767285.1 uncultured Ruminococcus sp. | reverse complement strand
TTAAAATTTATCCGACGAAAATTTTAGTTTTTAACAACAAAAAATTGGAGATTTCTTGAGGCTGTTGTTTTTTCACAGCCTCATTTTTTTATTAGTAAATGTGTTTTCGCAAATTAATAAATTAGTTTGTCGGTATCAGTATCGGAATGAGTATCGATAATTTTTATATCTTCCTCATCGTAATACTCGTAATCATCTTCATCATCACCGTTGTTTTGAGCCTGACTTCCGGTACTGCTCGATTCGCTCTTATCGTAGTAGAATACCCCTGCGGCAGAACTTGCTGCGGCTTCAGCTTCACGCTCTATACGAGCCTTGTCCTCGGCATAATCGCCGGCATGAGGCGAGTTTGTTTCATATACGGCATACTGTGCAGAATGGGCTCCGGGGAATATGGAATATCCGTACCTCGTCAGCAACTCGTCAACAGTGACAAAAACGTATCCTTCGTTTTGAAGTACGTCTATTGCCAACAACGCACCTTCCACACTTGTCTTATGAATGTCGTGCAGAAGAATAATATCGCCGTCCTTAGCCTGAGATACTATGGTGTTTTTTACTTTTTGAGAATCTTTGTTTTTCCAATCCACCGTATCAAGCGACCAAAGAGTGAATGTCTTGTTTATTTTTTCCGGCATATCCGTTGAATACGAACCGTAAGGCGGTCTAAATGCGGTAGAATACTGTCCGCAGGCATTATATATTGCGTTGTCTGTTTTTTCTATTGCGTTCATCATATCGGAAGAACTCAGCGTTTTTAGATCTGTGTGATTATAGGTATGATTTCCGAGCTGATGACCGCCATCTATCATCATCGGCAAAACATCGGGATATTTTTCAACACAAGTTCCAACCATAAAAAAAGTAGCTTTTGCATTTCTTTTGTTAAGCTCGCTGATAAGTTCTTCGGTATATTGTCCGGGACCGTCATCGAAAGTAAGTGCAACGGCTTTTTTGCCGTCAAAATTATCTGTATCGATAACCAAAGCTCCATCAGCGTCAAATTTTTCTTTCTTTTTGAGATTTTCGTTTTTATCACCGGCGGAATCGGTAGAAACCGAACTTGTATTTTCTGCCTGCGATACGTCTTTTGCGTTATTAGATGAAATATCTGTTGAATTTTGTGACAAAACATCCGATGAAATCATCGAAACCACCGCTGCTGTTTCGGTGTCTGTTCCCTCGCTGTTGGTCTTTTTTACGGATTTCACCGCCGAAGATATGCCGTGGCAAATCATCGATATTATCCATATTATAATAAAAAGAATAACTGCTCCTGCTATAAGCATCTTGGCTCTGTACTTATAGCCTTTTATTTTTAAGAACTCCGGAGGATTAAAGTTCTTGTTATCCAATTTTTTACACCTCTTTCAACATTTTATGATATATTGTACCCACATCAATTATACCAACTATATTAATATGTGTCAACGTAAATCTGTAACAAAAATCAACAAGTGAAAATCTAAATACATTAGTTGAATTTGTTTAGAAAAAATTTTATGTTGACACCTATTTTTTTTTAGAGTATAATGATATGAGCATATTAATATAATTTAGGTGGTCTGATAATGGATACTCAAATTTTTAATAAGGTGGATGGAGAAACTCCTCCCGCCACAAACGACAAAACCGAAAGAATACCTGACCTTTCTTCTATTAATGCGAAAGACGAACCCATAAAAATTAATGACTCGGACGATAAACCCAAAGTCAAGAAATCAAAAAAGAAAAAAGCCCTAAAAAAAGACAGTGCATCATCTTTTATAACAGAGTTGTTTGACTGGGCATCTTCTTTCATTTTTGCGTTGGTTCTTGTTATTTTGACTCTTACATTTTGTATTAGATTGGTAGATGTTGACGGAGATTCAATGCTCCAAACTCTTCAGGATAAAAACAAGCTGATTGTCACAGGTCTTAACTATGAACCGCAAGTGGGAGATATTGTTGTTATCAGTCACGGTTCTTCGTTAGATAAAACGCTTGTTAAAAGAGTTATTGCTGTCAGCGGTCAGACTGTTGATATAAATTCCGAAACAGGCGATGTTATGGTTGACGGAATCGTTATAAAAGAGGATTATATCAACGGAAAAACCACTACTACCGGTGATGTTACATTTCCGATTGAAGTAACTGAAAATACGGTTTTTGTTCTCGGAGATAACAGACCCATCTCGAAAGACAGCCGTTTTTCGGAAGTAGGACTTATCGATAACGATGCTATTATAGGCAAGGTACAGCTCAGAATTTTTCCTTTCGATGAAATCGGAAAAGTAGATTAAAACAAAGCGTATTTTTGACGGGGATTTCTTTACAAAAAAGAAATCCCCTTTTTTAAAAGTGGTGATAATATGGCTAATACAAATAAAAAAAATTCAGGAAATATTAAGGGCAAGCGTGAACGCTACTCCAATAAACAAAACCAAAACAAAAGCAAAAATAAAAACAACAAACGAAATTATGATGTTAAGGCTCAAAGAATGGAATCGAAACGAATTCGCCGTGAACGCAAGCCCGTGGAAGATAATTCAAAAAGTGAAAATTCTCAATATATCCAGTGGTTTCCGGGTCACATGACTAAAACAAAGCGAAAAATACAATCGGACTTAAAACTCGTTGATGCTGTTGCTGAAATCATCGATGCCCGTATTCCAGTTTCGAGTCGAAATCCCGACTTAACCGAACTCATCGGCAACAAGCCGAGAGTTATTCTGATGAACAAATGTGACCTTGCTGACCCATCATCTACAAAAAAATGGAAAGAATATTTTAAATCATGCGGAATAAGAGCGATTGAACTTGACTGCAAATCGGGTGTCGGAATAAATAATTTTGTTTCGGCGACAAAAGACGTTCTCTCCGATAAAATTGCCGTTTGGCAGAGCAAAGGCATGGTTAACCGCTCACTCAGGGTCATGATTGTAGGAATCCCGAATGTAGGAAAATCCACATTTATAAACAGAATCTCAAAAACATCGAAAGCAAAAACCGAGGACAGACCCGGCGTTACAAGAGGCAACCAGTGGTTTACGCTTTCGAGCGGTGGAGTGAATATTGATTTGCTTGACACTCCCGGCGTTTTGTGGCCTCGATTTGACGACCGTGTAACCGGAGAAATGCTTGCCTTCACAGGAGCCGTCAAAGATGACGTTACAGACTCCGAAATGCTCGCATTAAGGCTCATAGAATATTTCAAAGAATCTCCGCCAAAAATTTTCTGTGAAAGATTCGACCTCACCCCCGAAAACATCTCGTCAATGCCTCCCCTCGAAATATTGGAAAGCGTCGCTAAAAAAAGAGGTATGCTTATCTCCGGCGGCGAACCCGATACTCTCCGTGCATCGGTAATGCTGCTTGACGAGTTCCGCTCCGCTAAACTTGGCCGCTTAACCCTCGAACTCCCCTAATTTTTTTGCTCAGGGGCTGCCGCCCCCGAACCCCGCCTTCTTTTTTTTGAAAAAAAAAAAAAAAAAAAAAACTTTAATTATATAAATTTTATGTGTTACCGTAAATTTTCTATAAACTAAAACAAATCCGACTGCACAAGTACGCAGTCGGATTTGTTTTTATAATATTTGGTAAATATTCTTTCGCAGATGTACACTCACGCACATAAAAGCCAAAGTGCGAATCGGGGGCAGGCACCGCCTGCCGGATTTGTTGTTATTGTATTTAGTAATATGAATAATAAAAGTTTTTTTGGAAAGGGTTTTGGGAAACCTTTTTTTCAAAAAAAGGTTTCCCAAGAAAAAATTACTAACTTTTAATTTAAATAGAAATAGTATGAGCAATATCGTAAAGATTCTTGTCAAAAACTCTCTTCATGTTAAGGGCTTCGGTAATATCGAAATCCACTATTTTGCCGTTTTGCATAGCGATTACTCTGTTGCCGAATCCCTGCTCAAGCAAATCAACAGCCTTATGACCCATCTCGCTTGCAACGACTCTGTCACGGAGTGTAGGCGAACCGCCTCTTTGTACATGTCCGAGAATAGTTGCTCTTGACTCGATGCCGGTTTTTTCCTGAACATAAGAAGCTATCTCGTTGACTTTGCCTACACCTTCAGCAACAACAATTATGAAATGCTTTTTGCCTGTGCCTTTGTTCTCGAGAATACGTCCGATAACGTCTTTGTCCATATCGAAGGGAACTTCCGGAACAAGAATAACTGCCGCTCCTACTGCAACGCCAGTCTGCAAAGCTATATCGCCGCAGCGTCTGCCCATAACTTCTACAACAGAACAACGGTCATGGCTTTGTGCAGTATCTCTTATTTTGTCTACCATGTCCATAGCTGTGTTCATAGCTGTGTCAAATCCGATGGTGTATTCTGAACAGGCAATATCATTGTCGATGGTTCCGGGGATTGCTACACACGGGATACCCTCGTTTGTCAAATCTCTCGCACCTCTAAACGAGCCGTCACCGCCTATTACAACTACGCCTGAAACGTTCAGTTGACGGCAAAAATCCGCTGCCTTTTTTACACCGGCAGGAGAGTTATATTCTTCACTTCTTGCAGTATAAAGAACCGTTCCGCCTCTATGTATAATATCCGAAACACTGCGTAGGTTGAGTTCTTTAACATCTCCGGTAAGAAGTCCGTTGTATCCTCTGTAAACTCCGTAAACCTTCATACCTTTTGAAATACCTGTTCTTACTACTGCTCTTACAGCCGCGTTCATGCCGGGTGCATCACCGCCGCTGGTTAAAACTGCAATAGCTTTTTGTGACATAAAAAGTCCTCCTTTATTTGTTTATATTATACAAAATTATTTTTATAACAATGTCGAAAAATCTCTTTTCCAACACATATAATAGTAACAGAATTTCGGTGATTTGTCAATCATCAAAATTGATTTCCGTTACATTCGGAATCTTAAATTGTCTTAAATATTCTTTTTGAGTTTCCGAAATTCGATAACTTTCAACTGCTTTTTGTATGGTCTTGTTGTGAGTGAATTTGCCGAGTCGTTTTTGCTCAATGAACGGCAATATTGAATCATACTGTTTTGCGAGTGCCGTTGCAAAATACCAAGCGATCATCATATTTACATAATATTCGTTTGACTGTATCGAAGAAACCATTTCCGGATACGACAAATCGAAATCATCATCAAGAAAATGATTCATCAACATTTTTACGGCAAACCTTATTGTATAAGTATGCTCGGATTTTATCCAAATTTTTATTTCGCCGAGAAGTTCTGATTTGTGTTTTTTGAAAGATTTCGGAAGCAGTTGGTCACACGTTGCCCAGTTATCCACATATGGCAGAAATTTATTTATCAAGCCGACACACATTTCATAATCTTTCAGCTCTGTCAATATTGATGAGTGAAGCTGATTTTCGTCAAAATACTTATGTGGAAGAGTTTCCAAAAATCCGCTGAAATCATCATTTTTGACGAGCTTTTTTGCAAGCAATCTGATTTCGGGAGAGCGAACACCGATTACTGTATCGGCGTTTATGGTTGGAATCAGTTTGCTCTGAAAATCACGGTACCGAGTATCCTGCAATTTAAAAAGCTCGGCTGTTATTTCATTATTGTTCATGAGAGATTACCCCATCAGGCAGCACACCGCATGAGCCGAAATTCCTTCTTCTCTGCCTGTGAATCCAAGTTTTTCTTCGGTTGTCGCTTTAACGTTTACACAGTCTATATCTATTGAACAAGCATTTGCTATATTTTTTCTCATACCATCTATGTATGGTTTCAATTTGGGCTTTTGAGCAACAACGGTTGAATCTATATTCGATATAGAGAATCCCTTTTCATAGACCACATGACAAACCGTTTTGAGAAGTTCTATGCTGTCGGCACCTTTGTATTTTTCGTCTGTGTCGGGAAACATACCGCCAATATCACCCATAGCAGCAGCACCGAGAATTGCGTCCATTATGGCATGAACCAAAACATCTG
>CACXHC010000032.1 GCA_902767285.1 uncultured Ruminococcus sp. | reverse complement strand
AGTGTTTTTTTTTATTTTTTAAAATTTTTTTAATGAAAAAAAAATCCCCGACATTTACTAATGTCGGGGGACTTTTGGTGGACCATCAGGGACTCGAACCCCGGACCAACCGGTTATGAGCCGGTTGCTCTGACCAACTGAGCTAATGGTCCGTCTTTAACGCTTGATTATTATAGCATACTCCAAATAAAAAGTCAAGTGTTTTTTTTAGTTTTTTTATTGTTTGCCCCGACCTCCAAAAAGACCGGGGCAAACAATAAACATATTATTTTATTGTTCTTGCGTTAATAACGCCTTCGATAGCAGCAATATCGCCGAACGATTCATCGTTTGTATCAACAACAGTATAAGCAACATCGCCTCTGGATTTGCTTTCAACAGCGTTAGTGCTTGCGAATGCGGAAGTTATAGCGAAAAGCACTTCGGGCTTGTTCTGATGTATAACACAAACTCTTACAGCACCGTTAACTTTGCCGAGTTTAACTGCGGGGAGGTTAACGCTGTTTATAACAGAACCTGTTTCGAGATAAGCCTTGATCTCATCGGCAGCCATAACAGCACAGTTATCCTCTGATTCGGGAGTTGACGCACCAAGATGAGGAATTGCAATAACGTTTTCTTCGCCGAGAATATCATCGGTAGCGAAGTCGGTAACGTATGCAGCGATTTTTCCGCTCTTAAGAGCTGCGAGAAGGTCTGTGGAATTAACAAGTCCATCTCTTGCGAAGTTCATAATACGAACGCCGTCTTTCATTTTAGCGATAGACGCTTCGCAAACAGTGCCTTTTGTATCGGCGTTAAGCGGAACATGAAGTGTAATGTAGTCGCTCTGAGCAAAAATATCATCAAGATTTGCGGTATAAGCAACAGAGCTGTCGAGTTTCAACGCACCGGCAACACTCAAAAAGGGGTCATAACCGATAACGTCCATACCAAGAGCAACAGCAGCGTTTGCAACCAATGCACCGATAGCACCAAGACCAACTACACCAAGTGTTTTGCCTTTGATTTCGGGGCCTGCAAAGTTGCTTTTGCCTTTTTCTACCATTTTGCCAACTTGATCGCCGTTGCCCTTGAGAGTTTTAGCCCACTCGATACCGCTTACAACTTTTCTGGAAGAAATAAGCATACCTGCGAGAACGAGTTCTTTAACTGCGTTTGCATTTGCACCGGGGGTATTAAAAACAGCAATTCCCTGAGCTGTGCATTTGTCTATGGGAATATTGTTTGTGCCTGCACCTGCTCTTGCGATAGCCTTAAGATTTGCGGGGAGTTCCATTTCGTGCATTGAAGCAGAACGAACAAGAACGGCATCGGGATTGGCACAATCATCTGAAGCCTCATAATTATCGCCAAGACGGTCAGTGCCGATTTTAGCGATTTTATTCAGCTTGAGTACATTATACAAAGCCATTGTATTCATCTCCAAAAATAATATATATTACGAGTTCTTAGCCTCGAAATCTTTCATAAACTCAACGAGTTTCTCAACGCCTTCAACGGGCATAGCGTTGTAGATAGATGCTCTCATACCGCCAACAGTTCTGTGACCTTTGATGTTAACAAATCCTGCTTCTGTTGCCTCTTTTACGAATTTAGCATCGAGTTCATCGTTGCCTGTTACAAAAGGAACATTCATAAGAGATCTGTCCTCAGGAACAACAGTACCTTTGAACAATTTCGAACTGTCGAGGAAACCATAGAGGAGGTTAGCTTTCTGGTCGTTGATTTTCTTCATGTTCTCAAGACCGCCAACTTCGTTTTTAATCCACTCAAGAACGAGCTTTGCAATATAGATTGTGTAGCACGGAGGAGTGTTGAACATAGAACCGTTATCAGCGTGTGTTTTGTAGTTGAACATTGTGGGAGTGATGTCCATAGCATTTCCGATAAGGTCTTCTCTAACGATTACAATTGTAAGACCTGCGGGAGCCATATTCTTTTGAGCCCCTGCAAAAAGAAGTCCGAATTTTGTAACGTCTATCGGCTCCGACATAATGCAGGAAGAAATATCTGCAACAAGCGGAATATCGCCTGTGTCGGGGAGTTCATGATAAACTGTGCCATAGATTGTGTTGTTCATGCAGATATAAACGTAGTCTGCATCGTCACGGAAATCTGCTCTTGTTGTTTTGGGAATGTAGGAGAAAGTCTTATCTTCAGAAGATGCAACTGCTCTTGCATCGCCGTAGCGAGCAGCTTCTTTCCAAGCTTTTTTAGCCCACTGACCTGTGATAATATAGTCAGCTTTTTTGTTTTTGTTCATAAGGTTCATGGCAACCATAGCAAATTGTGACGAACCGCCGCCCTGAAGGAAAAGAACTTTGTAATTATCGGGAATATTCATTATTTCTCTGAGAAGTTTCTCGGCATCCTCGATAATCTTTGCAAAAACCTTTGAACGATGTGACATCTCCATTACGGATTGACCGCAGCCCTCGTAATCAAGCATTTGCTCTGCGGCTTTTTTCAATACCGACTCCGGCAACATCGACGGGCCGGCTGAAAAGTTGTAAACTCTGCTCATTGTAGTACAGCCTCCAAAAAAAATTTTTGTACTCCTAAAAAATCAAGTACATAAGTTATTATATTACAATCTTTTCTTGTAGTCAAATATTTTCTTATATTTTTTAGAAAAAATTCAATAAAAGCCCAAACATTACTAAAGTTTTTTAGAAAGGGTTTGGGGAAACCTTTTTTTCAAAAAAGGTTTCCCCAATAAAGTTCGCTATTACATTAGTTGCCAGCAGGCTCCCATGCACTCCATACACTGTAAGTTGCAGAGTATCTTGTCAAAACTTCTTCATAAACACTCTGGTCAACAGGTGTACCATTTACAAAATATTTTGTTGTTTCTTCTGTTACTTCGGTAGTAACTCTTGATGTTACAGGCTCGTCATCGTCATCATCGTTCTGACTTGCTGTATCGTTGTCGTTGTCCTCGTCCTCGGAAGTGGTATCGTCGTTGTCCTCATCTTCATCATCGGGAGCCGCAACAACCTGCGGGAGAATTTTCTCAGGCTTTTTGTTTGTCATGTCGATTCCGTTTGCTTCGATTTCATCAAATGTGAATGCTGCGTAAGAACCGAAATACTCGCCTGTTTCGTCATCGTATCCGTCCTCGTCCTCATCGATATGCGATGTTGTATCGTTCTGCTCATCGGAATCGGATTCTTCTTCGTATTCGTAATCGCTGTCGGACTCTTCTTCGCTCGATGTACTGCTCGTTGTTCTGTTGTCGATGATTACTTCGGAAGTAACTTTCTTTGTTGTAATGTCTGTTGTTGTTCTGAAGTTCACAAGTTCGCTGAGTGTACCGCCGCTCTCGATAGAGAGAATTTTCTCCTCTGTTGCTTTAGACTGAGAACCTTCTTTTGCGGTAACTGCTTTGTAGTCCATGCAAACTTTTCCGGTTGTGTAGTGAACAAGAATCGAGTTAGTATAAGAGCCGTTGCCCTCGTTATACTCGTAAAGATCTGAGAGATTATTGTATGTTTTGTAGCATACGCATTTTTCGTTCTCAACCTTTATCATGTTGATTGTTTCAACGTTGTCGCTGTACTGGAATCTAAGGAGAAGTTCGCTCACGCCATCGTTATCAATATCCACGATTGCTTTGCCCGTGAGAGTTTCTGTGGGGAATACGCTATCGTTTGTTGAATTTACAACAGGAATATCTGCAAGATAATCGTCAAGGAGATCCGTGTCGTCCTTGATTCTTACTTTGATTTTAGCTGTTGCCTCGGAGTTGAGTGCAGAACCAACTGTGATGAATACAGTACCGGGTTTAACGCCTTTGATATTGCCCTGAGCGTCTACCGTTGCGATTTCCTCGTCCTCAGATTCATAAGTGTAAGTGGGATTTTTGTAGCCTGCGGAGAGAATCTTAACTCTTGCAGTTGCCTGCTCGCCTTCCTTGATTTCGAGATAAGTCGTATTCCAAGGAGTAGATGCCGAAGTTGATTCGATAGACGAATAAATGGTCATATAACGTTCGGTGTACTGTTCAACTTCGGTGAGTTTCTTCTCTGCGGAAGATTTATCTTTATCAGAAGTTTTATCTTCTTCGGTAGATTTATCGGAATTTGTGCTTTCGATAACATTACCGAATTCATCGTACTGAACTTCCTCTTCGGAATCTGTTTCAACTTCTTCATCTTCACTTGCCATACGGAAAATTCTTACAAGCGGTTCTGCGTTATCGGTATTCGGCTCGTAGTAGAGAGCGAGTTCGAGTTCGCCGTCACTGTCGAAATCTTCGATTTTGTTTCCTGTAAGGATATGCGAAGGAATCTTGACTTTTTTAGCTGTATCGGTGTCGGACTCGGAATCTTTTTCCGAATCTTCATCGCCCTCTTGCTCTTCAGAATCAGATTCTTCTGTATCGGTTTCGGAATCGGGGTCTATATCTGTTGTACCGTCAATAACATCATTTACGAATTTGTTGAATGTGTTGAGTGTGCTTTGCTCTTCATCAATAACGTTTACGACAATTGAAGCCGTCATTGTCGGATTGCTCTTGAGTGTTGCTGTTATTGTTGTGCTACCGGAAGCAATACCGATAACCTTGCCTTCCTCGGTAACTTTTGCGATTGTTTCATCATTTGATTTAAGTTTGAATGTTTTGTCTTTTGCGTCTGCGGGTTCAACCACGATTTTAAGATCTGTTGTTTCGCCGACTTTAATGCTGATGGAAGATTCTGCAAACTTAACGCTTGTTATCTCGCCCTCAACAGCAGACACAACAGAAGATGTGTTTTTGTTATTTCCGCCGGTGCCTTTCATGAAAGCTCCGATTGCGAAAACGATAGCTACGACCAAAATGGCGATTATTATTCCAATAATGACTTTTGTCTTGGTTGAGAACGTGCTGTCGTCCTCTTCTTCTTCCTCTTCTTCATCGTCATCATCTTCATCGTTTTCGTCATCATCATCGACATCAACCGCTGTTACATAGCCTGCATTTTCGTCATCGGTTTCGAAGATTCCGTCTTCGTCCTCGTCCTCTTCGTCGTCCTCGTCATCTTCCTCGACTATTTCTTCATCATCTTCATCGTCTTCGTCATCGTCATCTTCTTCATATTCGTACTCGTATTCGTCCTCATCGTCATCGTCTTCGGACTCTTCCTCATCGTCATCTTCCTCGTATTCGTACTCGTCATCATCGAAATCAACATCTTCGTCATCATCGGGAACCGAGGCAATGAGTTTTTCGTCATCGTTATCGTCATCATCTTCGTCATCTTCCGAATCGGAGGGTTCAGACTTTTCGGGAACTTTTTTAGTGAGAAGATCTTTTTCTCTTTTCTTTTTAGCCTCAGAGAATGCGTTTGAAAAAGACTTTGCACTTTTCATGGCAGGAGTTTCGTCCTCTTCATCCTCAAGTTGAGCTGCCGTATTGCTTTCGTTCAGCAAATCGTTTGATGATTCCGCATCAAGGCTTTTTGACTTTTTGTCAAATCTTTTATTTTTTCGGTTTTTCTCTGCCTTCTTTTTGGCTTTGGCATTTGCAATCGCCTCAGCAACTTCTTCATCAGTCAGATTAGTTTCATCATTGTAATCGCTCATTTTCATTCCTCTTTTCTTTAAAAAAAAATAAATCTTTTTACTTATTCTTCTCCACTTTATCACATTATCTCGCCATCATAATGATTATACAAAAAATCCCCAAAATCGTCAATGCAACAATAAGCAGAAAAAAACCCCTCATACAGTAATGCTTTTATGAATTAATGCAAAAAGCATACAATGCGGGAATAACAAATAAGACAAAAAAGCGAGAACAATTATTGCTAAATTGTTCCCGAATCTCTTTTCAGACATCAAAATTTCTAAAAATCCTACGGTTTTCCCACACGCTAATTATACAACAACATGAAATTTTATGCAAGTTATTACAGAAATATTGCTTAAACAAATTTTACGACAATTTTTAGTTACTTTTACACAATAATTTATTACATTTTTTTAACAATATAGATACAAGATTTTAACTTTTGCACGAATATTATTAATTTGTTTTTGCATAGATATTAATACGTCACATTCTCAAAAATAAAACGGAGGCGAATTTCAGCAAGATGAAAGTTTTCATACTAACAAAAAAAAGACTCGCTGTTTTGACTGCTGTATTTACCGTGCTGATAGGTGCCGGAATATCGGGAATAAACCGCACAGCCATACAAGTAAACGCCGGCGAACGACATATCCCCGTATATTGCGTTGAAACCGACAAAAAGCAAGTTTCGCTCAGCTTTGACGCTGCTTGGGGAAACGATGAAACACCAAAATTACTCGACATATTAAGCAAGTACAACGTAAAAAGCACGTTTTTTCTTGTTGGAGATTGGGTGCGTCAATATCCTGATGACGTAAAGAAAATCTCAGCGGCGGGGCATGATATAGGCAATCACTCCGACACACACCCATACATGACAAAATTAACCGGTGATGATATGCATTCCGAAGTTGAAATCTGCAACAACGAAGTCAAAAAACTGACGGGCAAAAATCCGACTCTTTTCAGACCGCCTTACGGAGATTACGACAACAATGTTGTGGACTGTGTAAATTCTATGGGAATGTATTGTGTTCAATGGAGTATTGATTCGCTTGACTGGCAAGACCCATCTCCGGCGGAAATTTTGGAAAAAGTGAAATCTAATCTTGCTCCCGGAGCAATAATTTTGATGCACAACGGAGCAAAAAATACTCCTGAAGCACTTCCGCAAGTTATCGAATATATCAAGTCGCAGGGATACGAGATTGTACCAATATCTCAGCTGCTGCCCAAAGGGAAATATCACACAGACCACACCGGCATGATGATTTGTGATGAAGCCGAAAGTTCAAACTCTTCGGAAACTGCTGTTCCAACTGCCGCCGATATAACATCATCAATTATGGAAAGCACAGATACAACCGTGAGTTCCAAATCTTCGGAAAAATACACAGGACTCGCCAAAGAACTATATGACCAAACAAATTCTCATAAAAAATGAGGTACTGTGTGGGGCTGTGAAAAAAACAGCCCCGGGGAATTTCCGATTTGTTGCTTATTTTCTCTTCTTTTTTTTGAAAAAAAAAGAAGCAAAAAAAACTTTTACTATATAAATTTTATGT
>CACXHC010000031.1 GCA_902767285.1 uncultured Ruminococcus sp. | reverse complement strand
TTTAAACTTACGGGAACATATTTACTATATAACAAAGAAAACAAATCCGACTGCGTACTTGTGCAGTCGGATTTGTTTCAGTTTATACAAAATTAGATACGAATAAAAAAACTCGTACAATTAAAGTTTTTTTTGCTTCTTTTTTTTTCAAAAAAAAGAAGAAAAATCACTTGCGTTTAATGTGTTTAAGGTCGAGAGGAGCGGCGGACTCGCAATAGAGGCAGCGATAGACACGTTTATTGGGGTCGGACAATTTGAAGATATGAGTAATTTCCTGCTCCTCCTGAGAGATACAGCGAGGATTTTTGCACATAATAACATTCACGAGTTTTTCGGGCAGACCGGGGTGAAATTTCTTGATAATTTCGCCGTCCTTAATGACGTTGACCGAAACACCGGGGTCAAGATAGCCCAGAACATCAACATCAATATCAATTGGGCGGTCGATTTTGATAATATCTTTTTTGCCGTTTTTGGTACTCGGAGCATTTTTAATTATTGCTACCGAGCAAGTCAGCTTGTCCAAATTGAGATACTTGTATAAAATCATGCTCATTCCGGAAGTTATATGGTCGATAACAATTCCGTCATTTATCGAATCAATTACCACTTACGACACCTCCAAGAGTTTGAGAATCAATGCCATTCGCATATATTTTCCGTTAAGAACTTGCTTGAAATAACACGCACGAGGATCTTTGTCAACGGCAACCGAAATTTCGTTTACTCGGGGCAGAGGGTGCATTATACAAAGATCGGCTTTTGCATTTTCAAGTTTATCGGGCGTTAAAATATAGCTGTCTTTCAGCCTGATGTAATCTTGTTCATTAAAGAAACGCTCCTTCTGAACTCTCGTCATATAAAGAATATCGAGATTTGGCATGGCGGAAATCAAATCAGTTGTTTCTTCATAGGGAATATCGTTTTTTATGATTACGTTGTTAACGACATAATCGGGAAGTTTCAGCTCATCAGGCGAGATAAGCACAAATTTTATGCCCGAGTATCTCGAAAGAGCGTTTATAAGCGAGTGTACGGTTCTGCCGAATTTTAAATCTCCGCAAAGACCAACCGTGAGATTATCAAAACCGCCTTTTTCTCTGTAAATCGTCAGCAAATCGGCGAGAGTCTGCGTTGGGTGATTGTGTCCGCCGTCGCCTGCGTTGATTATCGGAACACTGCTGACCATAGATGCCACCATCGGTGCCCCTTCCTTCGGGTGACGCATGGCGATAATATCAGCATAGCACGAAACAACCTGTATTGTATCAGACACGCTTTCGCCTTTTGCTGTTGATGAACTGCTGCTTGACGAAAATCCGATAACATTTCCGCCTAACTCATACATAGCCGCTTCAAAGCTAAGACGGGTTCTTGTGGAAGGTTCAAAAAACAAAGTCGCCAGCTTTTTGCGTTTGCATTTTTCGGCATATTTATTGGGATTTTCGATAATGTCACAGGCGGTTGAAATGAGTTGATTAATCTCGTCGGTCGATAAATCGAGAATATCAATTAAATTTCTCATTATTTTGCACCTATCCAACTTTCATCAGAGGGGTTATCTCTGAACTTGATGAGCTTTTCTTTATCTTCGGGCTGGATATATCCTTGATTTGCGGCAACCTCGGCAACCTCGTCAAGATTCGTCAGGCTGACATTCTTAACGCCCGCTGCTTCCAGACAGTCGATTCCCTTCTGCATACCGTAAGTGAATATGCTCGCTATGCCGATTACCTCTGCACCGGCATCTCGCAGAGCGTTTACAACTTCGATTACGCTTTTGCCGGTCGAAATCAAATCTTCAATAACAACAACTTTCTGACCAGCTTCGAGCTTACCTTCGATTTGATTCCCTCTACCGTGATCTTTTGCTCCGGAACGAACATATCCCATCGGTAAATCAAGAATAGTCGCAGTTATAGCCGCATGAGCGATTCCGGCGGTACTCGTTCCCATAAGCACTTCACATTCGGGATAGTGAGTTCTTACAACGTCAGCAAGAGCGTTTTCAACATCGTTTCTAACCTTCGGAGCAGTCAGAGTAAGACGGTTGTCACAGTATATCGGACTCTTTATTCCGCTCGCCCATGTGAAAGGCTCCTCAGGACGGAGAAATACAGCGTTTATTGATAATAAGTCTTTTGCAATAAGTTCATTCATAATAAAATATCCTTTCTTTTTTATTTATTTTCTTCTTCTTTTTTTGAAAAAAAAGAAGCAAAAAAAACTTTAATTCGTATACGCAAGTCTTTGCGATGTATTTAATTATACGTTATCTGATAAAAAAATTTCGAGTTGTTCTACATCGTCAATTATGTAATCGGCACCGTAAGTCTGAAACTCGTTTCTGTTGCCGTATCCGTACATAACGGCGATACATTTTATTCCGACTTCCTTTGCTCCGATTATATCGTGTTTTCGGTCACCAATCATGATGCCTTGTGAATAATCAGTCATGCCGATTTGCTCAATGGCATAATTCAAAACATCGGTTTTTGTGCGTCTGGAGCAATCGAACGTACTGCCGGCGATAATGTCGAAATATTTCGATATTCCAAAATGGTCGAGAATTATTTCGGCGTAATTTTGAGGCTTGGACGTTGCAAGAATAATTTTTTTGCCTTTGCTACGCAGATTTATAAGCATATTTTCGATGCCCGAATACACTTTATTTTCGAAAATTCCTTTGTCAGAATAATATTCTCTGTAATATTTAACACCGAGCTGAGATTTCTCGTCATCAAATCCGTATATACTTTTGAACGAATCCGTCAGGGGCGGACCGACAAACGGCAGAAGGGTCGATTTATCTTCAACCGAAATGCCTAATTTGTTGAGGGCATACGCTACCGAATTTAAAATACCTTCTGCCGAATCTGTAACAGTTCCGTCCAAATCGAAAAATAGATACTTAAACATAGATGTTTAACCCACAAAATCGGCAACACAGCGGAGATATGCTCCAACAGGGTCGGCGGCTTGAGTGATGGGTCTGCCTACAACAATGTAATCGGAGCCGATTTCTTTAGCCTGAGCGGGAGTCATAACTCTAACTTGGTCGCCGATTTCGCCATCAGCAAATCTGACTCCGGGAGTTACCGTAACAAAATTTTTACCGCATATCTCATGAACTTTTTTAGCCTCCAGCGGTGAGCATACAACGCCGTCAAGACCGGCTTTTTTGGAGTTCATGGCATAGCTCATAACAACTGTGTCGATATTTTCGTTTATCAAGAGTTCGTTACGCATACGTTCTTCGCTTGTAGATGTAAGCATGGTAACGCCAATCAAAATAGGTCTTGAGCCGTCCGCACGAGTAAGACCTTTTATAGCGGCTTCCATCATGGCACTTGTACCGCTTGCGTGAACGTTCGTCATGTCTATATCGAGTGTAGAGAGAACTTTCATAGCTTTCATTACAGTGTTGGGAATGTCGTAGAGTTTAAGGTCAAGAAAAATCTTGTGTCCTCTTGCTTTAATTTCTCTGACGATTTCGGGGCCTTCGGCATAAAAAAGCTCCATGCCTATTTTGACGAAAGGTTTCTGCTCCTCATTCGAAAACTTGTCGAGAAATCCAAAAACTTCCTCTTTACTGCTGAAATCACAAGCAACAATAACATCTTTACCCATTAGTGACTACCTCCTATAATTTCCGAAATATCTGCGATTCCGTATTTTTGCATTACGTCCGGCAGATCTTCTATTATTTTTTTGCACGCAAACGGATCAACAAGATTTGCCGCACCAACTTGAACAGCGGTTGCTCCGGCGAGCATTATTTCAATAACGTCACGGGCAGACGATACACCGCCCATGCCGATTATCGGTATTTTGACAGCCTCGTAAACTTGATAGATCATTCTCACGGCAACAGGGAAAATCGCCGGCCCCGAAAATCCGCCCATTTTGTTGGCTATAACAGGTTTGCGGGTTTTAAGGTCTATTTTCATTCCGAGGAGAGTATTTATAAGCGAGATTCCGTCTGCACCGGCATCTTCGCAGGCCTTGGCAATTTCGGCTATATCCGTAACGTTCGGGCTGAGTTTTATGTATACGGGTTTAGTCGTAACAGATTTTACGGCTTTTGTGACCTCGTATGCGGATTTGGCAGAAGTACCGAAACTCATTCCGCCGTTGTGAACATTCGGACAGCTTACATTTACTTCGATAATGCCGACTTGCTCGCAGTCGTTGATTTTCTGACAGGAATATGCGTAATCATCAACCGAAAATCCGCTTATATTTGCGATTACCGGTTTTTTGTAAACTTTTGACAATTTGGGAAGTTCTTCGGAAATAACCTTATCAACTCCGGGATTTTGAAGTCCCACTGAATTTATAAGCCCTTCGGTACATTCGGCAATTCTCGGAGTAGGATTTCCGAAACGAGGTTCCTTTGTTGTTCCCTTGCACGATATAGAACCAAGAATATTTATGTCATAAATATCGGCAAATTCGTAACCGAAACCGAAAGTACCGCTCGCCGGTATTACGGGATTATCGAGGACAAGACCGCTCAAATTTACTTTTGTATTTACCATAAGATCTCCTCCTTTTCCAGAACGGGGCCGTCTTTGCAGATTCGTTTATTGCCGTATTTTGTTTTGCAAGTACAGCCCATACAAGCACCGAACCCACAGCCCATACGCTCTTCAAAACTGAACTGACCGCTCGTTTTTGTGCTGTTATAGACCGCCTTAAACATCGGCAGAGGGCCACAGGTGTAGAAATAAGTATAATTTCCGATTTTGTCGAATGCGTCCGTAACGAATCCCTTTGTGCCGTGCGAGCCGTCAACGGTAGTTACAAATACATCAACTCCGAGTTGCTTGAACTCATCTTCATAAAAGACCTCATCTTTTGTATTGAACCCCAAAATAACAGAGGGCTTTTTGCCTTCATCTAAGAGTCTTTTGCACAAGTTGAACATTGGTGGAACGCCCACGCCTCCGCCTATAAGCAGCGGAGAATCACCGCTTTTTGAAGTATCGTAGCCGTTGCCGAGTCCGACAAGCACATCAACACGAGTCCCCAAAACAAGATGGCTCATGCTCTCCGTACCCTGACCGACAACTTTATATATTAGAGTTATGGTGTCGCTGTCGTAGTCGCATATCGAAATAGGTCTGCGGAGATAGAATCCATCTAACTTAATGTTTACAAACTGTCCTGATGCCGTAATTGCCGAGGTGTCACCTAAAAGAACCATTTTGTAAACATCTTTGGCGATTTTTTTGTTTGAAGAAATTTTGTACATACCATTATTCACAACAAATCCCTCCTTAATTGGCTTTCTTGGGAAAACCTTTTTTGAAAAAAAGGTTTTCCCAAACCCTTTCCAAAAAACTTTAATTGTATAAAAAACATTTTATTTGCTAATTTATAGAATGTTAGTTGAACCGCATAAAATTTATATAGTAAAAGTTTTTTTTGCTTCTTTTTTTTTCAAAAAAAAGAAGAGAAAATATTTTGTCTGGTTTTACTTTAGTTTTTATTA
>CACXHC010000030.1 GCA_902767285.1 uncultured Ruminococcus sp. | reverse complement strand
TCCGTTACAGCAATCTTACGGAATAATATTTACCACAAAACATAGAAACAAATCCGACTGCGTACTTGTGCAGTCGGATTTGTTTCAATTTGTAGAATGTTAGTTGAACAACATAAAATTTATATAGTAAAAGTTTTTTTTTGCTTCTTTTTTTTCAAAAAAAAGAAGAGAAAATAACAAACAAATTGGAGGTTTCTTGGAGCAGTTGTTTTTTTCACAGCCCCCTTTTATGTTATTCAGTTATTAGTCATCGAACCCGTCATTGTAGTAAGTATTTTCTATTTTTTCATTTATGTGGGATTTATCTTCTAAACCAACGCTGTTTCTGAGAACAAGAAGTGCATCGGCACTGGTGATTTCGTTATCATCATCAATCAAAGAACATATATAATCTTGATAACTTCCCGGATATTCGATTTCAGCAGAGAATCTGAGGATTTTAAGTGCGTCATCAGATTTTATTTCGCCGTCATTATTAACATCGCCCACCGTATATACTACTGTTACAATTTTGCTTTCGTCGAATGTTTCTTTTGCGGTAAAAGTTTTCTTTTCTATATGACCGTCATCGTATTGCCATGTAATTATATTAAAGAAAAGTGCTATGTTGTTTTGAGCCTGAACATGAGTTGTTGAATTTTCTCCGCCGTCATGAATAACAAATCTTATATCTCCGTTATCAACTTCTCCGAGTGCAGCGAGGTCAGCTTTGTAAATGTTTTCAAAATCCCCAATTTCAATAGGTTTCATTTCAATACCGGGCCACTCGATTTGATTTTTACCGTTTATGTAATAAAGATAAACGTGTTCCCACTCATAATAATTCTGGAAATAAATATTCAGTTTATCGCCGGCTTGTTGTGCTTTATTGAAATGTTCGTTAAAAAATACCGCTCTTTCTTTGGCAAATTTTACAAGATAATCGAATTGTTTATCGAATGTTTTTCCTATACCGCCAACAAGAATATTATCGCTCATTTTCCATCTTGTATAGTTCATTTCTGCACTTGGTTCGAGCTGAGTACGGTACACATCAAACGATTTTAAATGATTACCGGATTTGGTTTCATCACTATTAAGTATTTCGAGAACCGGAGCGAATTTTTCATTATATAACTCTTTCACTTTATCGCAGAAATCTTTATGCGTGCAAAGCTGTGAAAAAATAGTACAATTTTCGAGTGCGAAATCATAACGCTTGGAAACATAAATTGTAGTTGGGTCGTTTAACCTTTGAGTATCGTCTATTTGAGTGTCGAGATTGCCGAATGCAACATCGAAATCCCACGCCGGAGCAATATGAATTTTGCCATCGCCCTTGGAATCGGATTCTTTGTACATAAAGCAGCTGCCCGAACCGGCATCAATGTCAAGCGAATATTCCTCAAGCAGATACATCAAAGCGGCACTTTCAACATCAATATACTCGCTGTAATGCTTTCCTAAAGAATTGCGACCGGTAATTGAAAAAAGTGCGTCCTCAAGTTCCTGATAAAATTTGCTTATATATTCGATTTGTCTTTTTGACGCATACTCGGGACTTTTTACTACAATCGGATGTCCTTTTTCGGTAACGAATCCGCTTGCCTCTTCGTTATATTTTGCAGAACCATTAAATTCGAGAAGGTATCCGCCTGTAATATCTGCGGGGTCGTTCGGAATATCGAAATATTTTACAGAACCGCTTGCTATTTCGGGTTTGACTTGGGGATATTTATCAAGCGATTTGTCGTTGGCTTTTTCGGTAAGCTCTTCGAGGTCGGTTATTTTTACAAGATTGTTTTTTCCGACTTCAACTTTTTCGGATACTTGATAAACTCCTGCATACTCTCCGTTGAGATACAAATCAACAAAATCGGAATCGGGAGCGAAATCAAGTCCCAATTCGTCTGCCATATCATATGCTATTTTGTTTCTTATCATAGAATGGTCTTGCGTATTTGCAAGCAGACACCATTTTTTGCTTGCGTCCATACCCAAAACAGATGCTTTTTTATCAAGTTTTATGTTATACGGCTTTTTGCCGAGCTTCCATGTGGTGTTTCCTCTACCTTTAATAAACGAAAGTTCGCCGTTGTAATCCTGAGTGCCGTCAGCCTCAACAATTATAATATCGCCTGATTCCTTCTTTTCTTTGTCCGCATGAACGTTGTTCATCGTACCCGACTCAGTTGATATGTACATTGAGCCTATGGACTTCGACTGCATAACAGTTACCGTATAATTTTCATCTTCGACAGTCATGGTATATTTGCCTGTTTCGGAAAATACATTTGTCTTTTCGCCGCTTTTTATTGATACTCCGTTGACAACGGGATCTTCGCTGAAATTGTGCCATACGGTGAGTTCCGAAAGATTTGCGGTTGTGGGCAAAAACAGAAAATAACTTTTGCTTGACGGTTTTTTGTCGAGTTGGGTCATAGTTAATCCCTTATGACTTGCGGAAAACCATTTTATGACATCGGAGGAGTTTTCGTTTTCGGACGGGATGTTCGGGTTACCGTCAACATAGAGTGCCGGAAGGGAATTTTCCGGTTTTGGGGTATCGGGAGTGTCGGGAGTTTCAGCCGAAACGGACATCATACTAAGTGCTGTCATCAGTCCGGCAAGCATTATCGAAATGCTTTTTTTGAGGTTTGTTTTCATTTTTTTGAACCTTCTTTCTTAATCATATAGACAAAAATTTTTTCAGTCATTTCGGTTAGACTGATATCTCACCACCTTTAAATCAAAATATTTTACCCATCTTTATTATAACACATATTAGTGCTTTGTACTATATTTTTATTAAAAAAAATACCCGAGAAATTGCAAATCGCAAAATCTCGGGTATTTAATATTAGTTACTTTCTCTATAAGTATCAAGATATTTAACTATTTGGGAATTACTCGTGGGGAATTCGACTCCAAGATAAATCGCATTTTTATCCGTTTTGAAAAGATCTACAACAAGATATTTATCTTCAGCAGACCAGTAACCGTAAATTTGAAGAGCATCATATTTTCCGGCAACCTTAACTTTTGCTCCCGTGAGATTTTCGGCTCCCTTGTCGGTGAGAAATTTCGCCAAAAGCTGTGCCGATTGGTCGAGGTCAATTTCATCTACACTCATACTTCCGTCACCAACAATATTGAGCGTAAATATCGTTCCTCCTGTTTTATCGCTGTACTGCAAATCGGTGTTTTCTTCGACATCTTCGAAAATAACGAAGTCGGCGGGAATATCGATATAACCCATCTGAGAATTTCCGATTGTTTTCGTATCAGACGTATTTTCTATTAATGATGATGTGCTTTCATACGAACTCGTTTCCGCAGACGAAGTATTTTCGGTTATCGATGAATCTTCTTCTAATGATGATGACGATTCCGAAGAAAAACTGAATGACGGAACGCTTACATCGGGAACGCTGATATTTATTTCGGGTAAACTTACATCGGGAATACTCACAAGACTTATTTCGGGTATGCTTATATCAGATATGCTTTCGGTTGACGGCTCGGATTCTATATATTCCGAAGTACTGCTTGTATCATTAACAATACTATCGACATTGATATTTTCCGAAACAGAAAAACAACCCGTCAAAGGAAGCATAAGGGCAACCGCCGATATAACTGCAAATCGTTTCATATTTCTACTCATCATAATAAAAAACACCTTTCGTTTATTGATTTAACTCACTGAATATTTTATAATATATTGCATTATTTTTCAATTGTCGAAATTCCCAAAGATATATTATAATATTTTCATATTTTCATATTTAAATAAAAAACGCAATTGGAATTAATCTTCCGCAATAACCGCACGAGCATCGGTAACAACAAAATCATGATAACCGTGAATAAACCAAATCAAGCTATTGCAAAAAGCAACAATTTATGGTAATATATATTATGTGATAGAAAATGTAATCGATTAATTTAAACGTTGATTGGAGGGAATTTAAAGTATGAAAAACAGTTTTTACGAAAATTTAGGATTAGCCGCCGAAAAAGAGTTTACGGCAGGACTTCAGTACCAGAATTTTAAAAATAACTACAAACTTTCGGGAGTTCCGCTTAAATACGAAAACGGAGGTGTATACACCGATATTTCGGATACGCACACGCTTATTTTCGGCAATACGGGGTCTAAAAAAACAAGAAATTTTTGTATTCCGTCTGTATATACAATCGGTATGGCAGGGGAATCAATGGTTATTTCAGACCCCAAAGGCGAAATATACCGCAATACTTCGGGACTTTTGAGAAATCAGGGATATTCTATTGAAGTGTTCAACCTTCGTAATCCGGAATTTGGTTCAAAATGGAATCCGCTTATGCTTCCGTACAAATATTATAAAAACGGCGATCAGGATAAGGCAATCGAATTGGTTTCAGATTTTTGTATGCAGGTTAAAAATCAGGTGCATACGGATAAAGATCCTTTTTGGGAAAATCAAGCTATGGATCTTCTCATGGGTCTTATTTTGATTTTGTTCGAAATAGAGCCTGACCAAAGAAAAATACACATGGAGAGTATTCAGCGTATTCGTATGTATATCGGGCTGGAATCGGACAAAACGGACGATGTCAATAATCTTTTTTGGAGATTGGTAGAAACTTTCCCCGAACGTTCGCTCATTCGTTTTAAACTTGCATCTATCTACAATCTGAGAAACGTCGAAAAAACGCTCAACTGTATAGTAAGTACTTTTGATGCTATGATTCGTTCTTTTTTGCTTAACAAAAAGCTGATGAGCATGACAGATTCAAGTGAGTTTGATTTTGATTCGATAGCCACCAAAAAAACTGCTCTTTACTTGATAATTCCCGATGAAAAAACAACATTTCATTTTCTTGTCAGTGTTTTTGTAAAACAGTGCTATGAAGTGCTTATCGAGTATGCTCAAAAATGCAAAGGCGGTGTTCTGCCTATAAGAGTAAACTATATTTTGGATGAGTTTTCAAATTTTCCGCAAATATCCGATATGCCTGCGATGATTTCTGCCGCAAGAAGCCGAAATATAAGATTCGTGCTTATTGTGCAGAGCAAACAGCAGCTTATTTCGGGATACGGTGATTATGCCGAAACCATAAAATCGAACTGTAAAACATGGATATATCTTACTTGCAGAGAGTTAAGCCTGCTTCAGGAAATTTCGGAATTGTGCGGGACTATTGAAATCAATGACAGAGAACGCTCTGTTTTAAGCGTCAGTCAACTTCAGCGTTTGGAAATCGGCTGGGAGGACAGTCAAGCGTTGATTCTGCGTGGCGGAAAAGCTCCTTATATTTCGTGGGTGAAGGATTTTTCGATATATCCTCAGTCAAGATTTGAGTCTTTGCCTTTCAAAAAGCATGATTTAAAATCAACCAAATGTTTTTCTGTTCCCAAATATATGTATGATTACATAAAAAAAGAAATGCAGTCGCAGCCTAAAGGAAGGTAACAATAATGTTAAAAAAAACAAAAGATGACCTCATTAATGCGTCAAAAAAACTCGGCTCGGAAAAAGCTTTGGAATTTTCGCCGATATACCTTATTCCGCAAAAAAACAATTCCACCGAAATTTTGATTTACTCTTTGGAAAAACTGATGACTGAACTTGACAAAAACGCTGTTCTTTCAGAAAAAAACGGAACTTGTATCCGTTTGTGTGCCGATTTTGGAATAGGTGACATAGTAAACAGCATTCAGCCGGGATTTTATGACGATTCGGGAAATTTCAAAAAAACACTTGAATATTGGATAAACGAGATTGGACTGAGGTATCATGTAAATCAAGGAATTGTCCTTATCGATCTCAAACAGACAAAAGATTTATTTTCGGAAAAAGTGTGGTGCGAGCAGTTATTCCGTCACATAAAAAGATACAAAAAACACTTTTTGTTCTTTGTTTCGTTTGATGAAAGCGATTCGAAAGAAGTAAAAAATTGGATAGAAAAATTTTTCTTTTGTGAAACAATAGAAGTGAAAACCATTACCGAGGACGATTATATTGCATTTTTCAAATTACAATTAGAGCAATACGGAATTCAAACGGGTGATAATTGTGCAGCTGCTTTAAAATCATTGTTGAGCAAATACAAATCGGACATAAATTATACCGTTCTTGATATTTGGCTGAGAAAAATTGTTTGGGATGTTCTCAAAAGCACTGATTCAACGCCGATATTACAAAATAATGATTTGTCGGAAGATACGCTCTCCGAAATAATCAAAAACTTCAAATCCGATTCATCAACCGTTAAAATAGGATTCAACTTATAATTCAGATAATACCGCTTTGTTTGTAAAATTACCGAGCGGTATTATTTTTTTGTTCTGTAATCATAACGATCATAACTCATAAGGTGACACATAATCATAAAATGTACATTTTATTGTTCGCAGTTCCCTTTGAGTTATGAATATTTTTTTGCCGTTTATAAGTGTGAAATCTTTATCAACAGACGTTACATAATTCATGTTTACTATGTAACCTCGATGGCATTTCAAAAACGGATATTTTAATTTTTCACTTAAAACCGAGATTTTTTCGTTTACTTGTATAACACCATTTAAAGTATGCACTTCACAAAAATTATTATTGCTTTCTATGTAAAGTATTTGCTGATATTTCAATGAAACTATGCTTTTTCTTTTTGAAAATGCAATAAATCTTTTTCTTTCGCTTAATTCTCGGTTAAGTATTTCCAAAATATCGTTTTGACTGATGGGATTTAATAAAAAACCGAATGCGTTTACTGAATATCCCAAAGTTGCGTGTTTTATATTTTCACTAATTATTACAAGTTTGTTTCCAAATCCGGACTGCCAAATATAGTTAGAAGTAAAAATTATTTCGTTCTTTGTATCAAAGCCACCGATAAAAATTAACGAAAAATCGAATCTTTTTGTGTCTTGATATAACTTTTCCAAATCAAAATAGCAGTTGACTTTTACGCTTTCTTTTTGATTAATGTAAAAATTTGTTACAAATCCTGCTAATTTTTCTACTTCATTCTTTCTGCTTTTGCACTTATTGTAAATCGCTATATCCATGATTTACTTCTCCTTTAATTGATGTTCAAAAGATTTAAAATACATTTTAAGTATAGATAAATGTATTCACACTTGGTTCGCTGACGTTTAAAATTATACTATACTGATTACAGTTTTGCAATAGTTTTTACATTTTTTATTAAAATTTATCCGACGAAAATTTTAGTTTTTAACAACAAAAAATTGTGTATTTTTTCCAGTCCGCAGTAAAGTTATTTGTTGCTTATTTTCTCTTCTTTTTTTTGAAAAAAAAGAAGCAAAAAAAACTTTTACTATATAAATTTTATGTTGTTCAACGAACATTCTATAAACTGAAACAAATCCG
>CACXHC010000029.1 GCA_902767285.1 uncultured Ruminococcus sp. | reverse complement strand
AGGCATATACTTCATACATAAAATCTGTACCATTGGGATCAGTCATCGGCAAATCAACGTAAAAGGGAATCGTTGTTCCGATTACAGAATCCGGTTTTTGATTTTCTGTTACAAAGTAACGTCCTTGTGAAGAACCCGGAACTACTATGGAAACTGCCCCCGAATCATTGGTAAGTGCTGTTACGAAATCAGGCTCACTTTCAGGCACCCACGAATTATCATCAGCATTGTCATCAACCTTGTAAAGAGCAAATCCTGCACCTGCAATTGTTTCAACATCGGGAAGAGTGATTTTTTCACCGGTTACAGAGCTGTCGAGCGTAACTTGACTTTGGTCTTTTGCTTTGAGAGCATAAATGGTAAGGGTAACGTCCTTTGTTTTATCCTTTTCCTGTGCTGAGGCTGTAACAGCATTGAAAGCAAGACTGCTCAACACTACCGCACCAGAAACAAGGACACTAAGAAATTTCTTAATTTTCATAGAACATTGTCCTTTTCATTAAAATACATAAGAGAAAATATGTTGAAAGCAAGCAACCAAAAATTAGCGAGCGTCAACTTTTCTTGATTTAAAGAGATATGCACAGCCGATCAAAGCAAATGCAGTACCTATAACAGCAAACATTCCAACTCCCATGCCACCTGTGAGAGGAAGATCCGTTGCGGGAGTATTTGCAACATAGTTTACGAAAGGAGTACCGTGTGAGAATGCAACATCAGTAATATCTGCGATTTCAGCTGTGGATTTGTCTGCAAATTTAACTTTAGCATCCGCAAGACCTGTTATTTCAAAGCTGATTTTTTCGCCGATAAGCTGATAACCTGCGGGAGCCTTTGTTTCGAGAATGTAGTAAGAACCTTTTTTAAGACCAACAAAAGCGAATTTTCCGTTTGCATTAGTAGTAACAGTTCCGCCGATTGCTGTGTTTGTTGTTGCGTCAAAAAGCTGGAATTCTGCACCGCTGAGAACTTTTGATGCGTTGCCTTTTTCAATTTTAATAGCATTCAAAGCACCTGTCCAAACGTAGGGATCGTCTTTGCCTTCATCGTCGCCACCGTGATTCTGAGGCCAGCCGTTAGGAACAGTAGGATCTGTACTCGGGTTCGGGTTTTCGGGGTTAAATGTAGGAGATGTGGGATCTACATCATCATCGGGATTTCCGGGAGTATTATCTGTGTAACCTGTAATACCGCCTGCATTTGTGAAGTTAAGAACAGTGTGGTTCGGAATAGCTGTTGCTATGGCGTCATCTCTGGAAATATCGATTTCTGTTGTAAATCTGATATAGATCGTGGAGTTGTCCTGAAGTTTTGCGATACCGCTTGATTTAAAATCAACAACGAGTGTACCTGCTGTGAAAGCTGCATCGTAATCGTCAGCCTCAAGAGTAGCTTTGTCGTAAGAAACTTCGAGGTCGCCGGGGTTGATAAGTCTTGTATCAAGAATATCTGTTACTTTGAGAACTTTGTAGTTCTTAGCGTTTACAGGAACTGTAACGCCGATAATCCAGTTAGCTTTTTTACCTGTGTAAGAAAGGATAGATGCAGATTGAGCATAATCCGCGAAAGCGTCATGTCTTTCATCCGAAACTTTCTTTGCAATAGTGGGTTTCTCTGTGTAAACAGGAACTTTCGGATAAACTTTTACATCATAGATGAATTTATTAAGACCCGTTGGATCTGTCATGGGAAGGTCAACTTTGAATGTGCTAACTTTCTCACTCTGATTTGAGCCGAGTTCCGTCTGCTCAACAGTATAAGTATCTCTTGTCGATGTTTTAAAAGTAGCAACACCGTTTGCGTCTGTTGTAAGAACTTCGCCAATCTGAGTGCCGGCACTGTTCTTTACTGTAAATTTAGCATTCGGAATACCTGTATGAGATGCTTCAGTAGAGCCTGTCTGCCAAAGATTTATCTCAAGAGAAAGTTCTTTTGTGTTGTCATAAATAGCATCATCTGTTGCCGCACTTGCGGAAATAACAAAGCATGAGAGCATCAAAAGTGCTGCAACGAGAATGCTTAATACTCTTTTGATTTTCATATTTTTACCTACTTTCTTTAAAATTTTTATTCTTTAAAATATAAAATCTGCCTGTCAGAACGTGATTTGAAACCACAACAAACCCTATATTTTATTTTGAATCTTTTTTCTTTGAAGGAACAAGCAAATATATACCTGCCGCAATCAAGCACACGCCTATTGTTATGAGAACTATAACGCCCGGGCCACCGGTTTCGGGAAGAGTTGTTTCGGAAGGTTTATTCTGTATAGTAACATTTGCCGGCGATTCGGTACCAACATCAACTGTTATATATTCGCCATAAAGCTGATAATCTTTAACAGATTTCGTTTCATATACGATATATTTTCCGGGAACAAGGTCGCTGAAAGTAACTTTGCCATCAGTTCCGGTTGTTTTTACTTCGAGCGGAGTAGTTGATTTCGGTTTACCTGTACCGTCATCTTCTGCAAGTGCAATCGAAGCTCCCGAAAGTGCGGTTGCTCCGTCCTCTTTAGTCTTGAGAACAACAATAGATCCAAGCTTTGTTCTATTGTTGAATATAACACCGCCCGTTACTTCATCGCCTTTTGTATAAGCCGAACTGTTCTTAACCGCCTTGTAGTATTTTACAACAACATCGGTACCCGTTGTATCTACTTCAACGAAATATTTGGATGTATCACATTCGATTTTATCATCAGTAGTTGATGTTTCCTCAAGAAGATAATTGAACACACCGCTTTCGAGGTTGGTAAGCTCAAATTTTATGTTGCCGTTTGTTTCATTCTTGGTAGTTTTTACTACTGTTCCACCCATAACAGAGCCGTCTGCTTTGAGTTGTGAAAGACTGAAATCAAACTGCTTTGAAGAAGCTGTACCGTCAAGATATTTCTTTGCTGTTATATCAGCAGAGAAAGTAGGCGGGGGAGCAATATTCTTGTTCTCAAATGTAACCGTGCTTGTGGAATCCGTACCAGTAACTGTAACTTCTTGAATTTTTTTGACAGGAGCATAATCGCTGTAATCATGCTCGGTAAATTTAACAATTGTTCCGATGGGAAGTGCTTCGATTTTCTGCGATGCACCGTTTGAAGTACAAGTCAGCGTGCCATAAGAGGTAAAGGTATCTTCATGAGGAAGTTTTACATCTACATCAAATGTAAAATCTTTGCTTACACCGTCATCTGTTGTCTTTTTGATGATAACGTTGCCAACATCTATGGTATTAAGAACCGATACCGAAAAATCGTTATACTTGTTGCGTTCAGTAGTAGATACACCTGTTTTATAGGTGAAATTGATACTTCTTCCGTTATTCTCAACACTGTTGGTAGCAGTGTTGGGTGCAACAACAGTTGAAGGTAATCCTACAATAGATGCAAAATTATCAACTAAACCATACGTTGTTGTAAACGAATATTTATTTCCGTTTGCACACGGTTGAGGATATTCGACTACCGTAACATAAGAGTCATCTTTTATTTGGTCAATAAATTCGATAAGCTCGTCATGGTTTACCGGAGTATTGTCTGCGTCATAAGTATACTTTTCGCCGTCTTTGCTGTAAATATAGCTATTATTTGTTGTATCATCTACGGTATAAAGAAATATTTGGTCTTTATCCTGCTGCATATACTTTTCGACTCTGCCTCTAACGTTTACATTGACGTTGCTGACATCAACAGCGTTGTCAACAGTGAGTCTGTTACCCATAGGGCTTACAGAGAATTTAAGGCTCAAGTTACTCTCAACAAGACCTCTCTCCATGTAGAACACGGTGAGAACGTGATTTTTTCTAACGTTGAATTTCGTTTTTTCGGCATCGATGTAGTCACTGTTATCGCTGTAACCGCTTCCGCCATCGCTTGTAAATGTGAATACGTTCTTGTCATTGAGATAATATGTTTTATCTGCAACAGCTTCAAATTCATTCGAACCGTAAACCGGACTGCTTGTCAGTGTTACAGCTCCATAGTCAACAGTAGCATGAGGGCCTTTATCTGTTCCGCCTGTTGATGCTTTAAAGTCGATGCTTCCTTTTGCGTTACCATGGTCACCGCCAAGATCGAGAGCGAGTTTTCCGTCAATAAATACCCAAACATCGTCATCGCCTTCAAACTCAAATTTCATAGGAATATCGGTAGCAACTCTTCTGCCTGTGGAGTCAACAGCATACACGCAACCATCTTCGGTAAGGTTGAAATCAATGTCAAGACGCATACCAAAACCATAATCATAGCCTATTTTCGTACCCGTACCATCACCTTGGTCAAATGGGAAGAAACCTCTGTGGTTGCCTCCATTAAGTCCATCATTGTAGTCCGTATTTGCACCAAGCGATTTATATGCGTCTATAACCTGCTTCTGCCATTTGTTTGTATAATTAAGTGCAATTGGCAAGCCGTTAGAATCATAAGTGAAGTACGCAATATCTGAGACTGCTTCTTTAGTTTGGTCTTTACCGTTGGAATTGAACTCATAAGTCGTATACGTTGCATCTGTACCTGAAACGGGATTTGTACTATTAATTCTCATGGGGAATTTTGTAGAAACGGAATTGTTATAGATATTTGAACTAAAATAAGGCGATACCAAATCAGTCTCTTTTGTTGTCATCATGAGCTGATTGCCCTGCAAACGGTCTTTAACAAGTCCCTGAACACTACCGGAGTAAGTTCTTACGTTGTTAGTATACCTTACACCTTCAGAATCGTTTGTATAAATACTGAAGTTGAAAAGTTTTTTTCCGGCAGTATAGTTGGAGATTTGGTCATCATGTCTAAGATGACCCTTGGTTGTATTTCCAAGATAGTTCGCCATATTTGTTGCATTGGCACCATAGATATGTTTATCTATGAGAGTTCCGTAAGGGATACTTTTAAAAGGTTCTGAACTACTTCCGGCATTGTCGCCCCAATCGGAAGTAATGTTTCCGAAATAGAGAGGATACTGCCAGTTGCCGTTTTCTCCGCCGGTCAAGTTCGAAATATAGGAGTTAAACTCGGTATACGGTATTCTGTTGAGATACGTTCTTGATGCTGTAAAATCACCGTGATGTTCACGCCAGCCGTTTTGAAGCTCGTAGTCGGTAAGATAGTCATAAAACGTAGCTTTTACCGGATAAAGATCTACTCCGTCAGCGGTATATTTACCGGTTGAAGGGTCGTAATATCCAACACCTGCATCATATTCATTACCGCCATAATTGCCCAAAGTTATCTCTTTCGGAAAATCTATCCAATTATAATCGGAGTTGTACTTTGATTTCCACTCTTTGCTACTCTGCTCAAAAACGCATTTTTCGTCAGAATATCCGCCTGCACTGTACTCTTCGGATTGTTTTATATCATTTTTTGAGTAACCAACAGCTATATCATCAAAATTAGTTACACGGTCAATAGTTGTATAATCCGGATCTTCGGCACCATCGCCGATTTTGAGAATTTTAAAATTGCTAAAATCACCATCAGGGGTAAACTGAAAATACTCCTTGCTCTTCTGAACATTCGTCAAACGATAGTATTTGCTGCCACCTGATGATCCCCAAGTCCACACACCATATTCCGGGTGGTTGCTGTCTCCCGAGTATTCTTTCAATCTAATGTAGATTGTTTTTCCCGTTTTATCAGAATCGGCAGATGCTTTTACAGACGCAACATTTCCAATCGCCAATGTTGAAACAATTAACAATAAAGATAGCACTACGGACAAAGTTCTCTTCCATTTTCTGTTTTTGAAATTCATTTGGTTTTTTCCATCCTTTCTTAAATATTTCTGCTGTCTTAACGCTTCTGACACAGCAAAGAACAGCAAATTTTTTACAATCAGTTTATTCAATGATTGTACATTCTTTATTATATATTATTTCAAGGTAATTTTCAATACTTTTTAGTAAATTTTAATAAGATTTTGATTCTTGACTTTATGATTTGTAACCATTATAATATTTAAGTAAGATGTACTGTTCATTATCAAAAAAATCAAGCGGACAGAGATCCATCTGTCCGCTGTTGTTTTATGTATCTGAATTTTCGGTCAAAGCCGGATTCTCGGTAACGTTGTTGTAATTTGTTGTGTTTGAAAGAAGTCCCTTAGCCGGTTCGGCAATACTTGCAACGAGATTTCTGAGTTCATCGTTATAAGATTTTCCGTTGAGAGCCTGATTTTCGACTTCGAGTTTTTTCATAAGTTCGGGAACACTTGAGAGAGTATCGATGAGAACATTTCCAGTACCGGTTTGTGGGCCACTTCCGCCGATATTTACAAATTCCGCATTCTTGCCGATACTTGCCATTATCTCGGCTGTCTTGGTAGCGATTGTAACACGAGCTTCTGTTTCGATTTTGATTTTTTCTATTTCAAAATTGACTTTTTCGTTTGATGCACGAGCTTCAGCTAAGGCTCTTTCACCTTCGGCTTTAGCAATCAGCTTTTGCTTTTCGACTTCGGCTTCGGCAAGACCTTTTTGACGTATTACTTCAGCATCTGCAATACCTTTTTGTTTTGTAACATCTGCAATTGCAGTACCTTCACGGCGAGTTTTTTCGGCTGTCGCCTCGGCGGTGATTTTTACAGCGTTCGCTTCACGCTCCGCAACCTGAACAGATGCGTCTGCCGAAATTCTGCGAACATTTGCTTGTGCTTCGGCGTCTATCTGATTTTTTTGCTTTTCAGCTTCGGCACGAGTTTTAATAACTTCTTTTTCTTTGATAGCTGCGAGATTGGCTTGTTCTTGTTCAACAACCTTAACACGGCCTTGCTGTTCGGCAACTTCCTGAAGTCTTATTGTTCTCTGAAGTTCTCCGGCAATAGCGGCATCGGCATCGGCTTTATCAACTTCGGCTTTAAATCCGGCGATTCTAAGATTATTATCTCTCTGCTTTTCGGCAACAGCGAGTTGAGAATCAAGTTCGTTTTGAGATGCAATTTTTCCCGACTCTGCTTTTTGAGTACGAACAGCCTCATCAACAATAGCTTTTTTGTTTTCGGCTTCTCTGCGTTTGTCCTCCATATCGAGAGCGGCGATGTTATCGTAGTAGGAATTTTTGTCGGTGATGTCCTGAATGTTGAGCGAAACGAGTTCCATGCCCATATTTACCATTTCATCAGCGACAATTTTCTTTACGTTTTCGGCAAAAATAACCTTGTCACGCAAAACCTCTTCCGGAGTCATAGCGGCAACAATGTCACGAACCGCACCTGTGAGAGTAAGTCTTACATCGTTCTTAATACCTTCCTGTCCACGCTCTTTGAATGAAATGATTGCTTTTTTGAGGTTAGACATATTTTCGGTATCGGGTCTTACTTGAGCTGTCCAGTCGATAACAATGGGAACTGATGTTTTTGTTTTTACTTCATCTC
Organism: uncultured Ruminococcus sp.; assembly: GCA_902767285.1. Taxonomy (GTDB): domain Bacteria; phylum Bacillota; class Clostridia; order Oscillospirales; family Acutalibacteraceae; genus RUG592. Next base: position 548 of record CACXHC010000029.1, on the reverse strand, counting down.
TGTCGGCTGTAACGGTGAGCATACACAAATCGAAATACTGTGCTTTGCGGAATATGGGTATAACAAATGAGCCTCCCGAAACTTTAATTACCGGCTCTTTTCCGCCTGTGATGATAAGAGCTTTGTCAATATCGGCAACTCTATATATCATACACAAAAAAATAATGATTACAACAAAAATGATTGCTCCGGGAATGATGATCGGCAGTAATGTGGATAACATAATGGTAGACCTCCTGTTCGGTATTTGCCTAATTCAACATAAATCAGGCAACATGATAATAAAATGCATTTAATTTAACCATTTGATACGCAAAAAAAATGACCGTCACAAATCGACAGCCCCCACCAAAAAGTTAAATTAAGTTGTTTGAACAGTCAACATCAAATTGACTGAATATATAATAATACTGGGCGATTGTTTTGTCAATATATATATTTGAATATTCTGTAAATAGATTGTAAATAAATTGTGAAAGATGGTGCTTGAAATAATGCTGCCCCGCTATGAAAATGATTTTAAATACATGACGGAAACCATAGAAATT
>CACXHC010000028.1 GCA_902767285.1 uncultured Ruminococcus sp. | reverse complement strand
TCCGGAGGTTGTTCAGGTTGTTTCGGTTGCTCTTCTTGTATATCGAAATGTTGATTGAGATTAAATTGTTGTTGGGTATTATCGGAATTTTCATCAACAGATTTTTTAGGCTTGAAAATAGGAAAATTTTCCTCATCAACAACAATATCGATATTTTTTGGTTTGATTTTCGGCTGAGGAGTTGGAGTCACTTCTGTAAAAATGGGTTTTGGCTGAAATACAGGCTCTTCCGAAATTTTAACTTGAGGACTTTCCATTTGTTTAAGCTCGTATTGTGACATGGTAAATGGTTTTTGTATCGGATTTGGTTTTGGAGTAAATACAAAATTTTTAGCGGTGTCACCCTTCATCAACGCCGAACGAACCCCATGATACACCGTTTCAAAAATTGGCTTTTCGTTAACAAATCGCACTTCTGTTTTTGCCGGATGGACATTCACATCAACCATGTCAAACGGCATATTTATATGCAGAACACACCCCGGATATTTGCCAACCATGACCATTCCTTTGCAGGCTTCTTCGAGAGCCGCCATAGCAGTACGAGTTTTTACATATCTGCCGTTTATAAAGAAATTTTGCATACTTCGGTTTGGACGTGCTGCACTCGGCTTTGTTACATATCCCTTAACCGAAATGCCGTTGTATTCGTAATCAACAGGAATAGAGTTATTAGAAAAATCTCTGCCCAAAACAGAATATATGCAGTTTTTTTCTACACCGTCACCGGCAGTAACAAGAGTTTGTTTGTTATCTCTTATTAAAGTGAATGCGATTTCACTGTGCGAAAGTGCGATTTTATCTATAACAGCGGCAACCGCCGTTCCTTCGGTAACATTTTTTTTGAGAAATTTCATTCGTGCCGGAACATTGTAAAACAAGTTTTTTATTATGAAAGTCGTTCCCTCGGGACACCCTGCGTCCTCAAGAAGAATTTCTTCTCCGCCCTCAATTTTATAGTGAGTGCCGATACTTTCTTCGCTTGCTTTTGTAATCAAATCTACTTTTGCAACTGCCGAAATAGACGCAAGTGCCTCTCCCCTAAATCCGAGAGTTCCTATTGAGTCGAGATCCGCTTTTTCCTTGACTTTGCTTGTCGCATGACGCTTGAATGCGTTGCGAATATCGTCTCGCAGTATACCGCTTCCGTTATCGGTAACTCTCATCATAGTAACACCGCCGTCTTGAATTTCCACTGTTATGGCGGTAGCCCCCGAATCGATTGAGTTTTCAACAAGTTCTTTTATTGCAGATGACGGACGCTCCACAACTTCCCCTGCTGCAATAAGTTCGGCTGTATGCTTGTCAAGTACGTTTATTCTGCCCATTCTACCCCTCGCATATTTTTTTCAGTTCATAAAGTTTATTAAATGCCTCTATCGGCGTGATTGTGTTTATATCAAGCTCTTTTAAGAAAGCCTCTATTTTAAGACTGCTCTCCGAAACAAGTGCAAGCTGACTTTCGTCATCATCAAACTTGCGTTTTTTCTTTTTGGATTTTTCGTTTTTCTCTCCGCTTTCGAGTTCCTTCAAAATAATTTTTGCTCGATTTATAACTACATCGGGCAAACCTGCCAATTTTGCAACTTCTATTCCGTAGCTGTCATCGGCACCGCCCGGAACAATCTTACGAAGAAAAGTTATATCATCACCGTGTTTTTTTACGGCTATATTGTAATTTTTTACGCCGTCTATCAAATCCTCAAGAACAGTGAGTTCATGATAATGAGTAGCAAAAAGCGTTTTTGCCCCAAGCTTTTTCTTGTCGGCAGTATATTCGAGAACAGCTCTTGCAATGCTCATTCCATCAAATGTTGATGTTCCTCTTCCAATCTCATCAAGAATCAGCAAACTGTTAGATGTCGCATTATCAAGAATATGTGCTACCTCGTTCATCTCAACCATAAACGTTGACTGACCGCTCGAAAGGTCATCGCTTGCACCTACTCTTGTAAAAACAGCGTCTGTAATGCAAACAGATGCACTCTTTGCCGGAACAAATGACCCCATTTGAGCCATTATGACAATAAGAGCAGTTTGCCTCATAAATGTTGATTTTCCTGCCATATTTGGACCTGTTATTATTGCTGAGCGGTTTTCGTTCAAGTCGAGTTTTATATCGTTCGGAACAAAAAGAACATTACTGAGAAGTTTTTCAACAACAGGGTGACGGCCGTCTTTTATGATTATTTCTCCGCTGAGATTGATTTCGGGTTTGCAGTAATGACCATCAACGGCAACAACGGCAAAGCTCATTAAAACATCGAGTTTTGCGATTGCCTTCGCTGACCTCTGTATTCGTTCCAACTCACCTGCGATTTTATCTCTTATTTCGCAAAAAAGCTGATACTCAAGAGCAATAGATCTGTCTTTTGCACCTAAAATTCGCCCTTCTATCTCCTTCAGTTCGGGAGTTATGTATCTCTCACAGTTTGCGAGAGTCTGCTTGCGTATAAAATTATCGGGAACGAGTTTTTTGTACGAATTTGATATTTCTATATAATATCCGAAAACTCGGTTATATCCTATTTTTAGTTTTGGGATTCCGGTTTCTTCACGCTGTTTGGCCTCCAGCTTTGCAAGAATTCCCGTTGAATCCGACATATCGGTTTTCAGAACATCTAACTCCTGATTAAATCCTTTTTTTATCATTCCGCCTTCTCTTACAGAAAAAGGTGGTTCATCGTCAATAGATTTTTCGAGAAGATCTTTTATATCCTGACAAACATCTATATCCTTATAAATAAAATTAAGCTCCGTGGATTTTGCATTTGCAAGAAGTTCTTTTATTTGGGGGAATTTTTCTAATGCCGAAAGAAGTGACCTCAAATCTCTTGCATTAGCCGAACCGTAAACGATTTTGGTCATGAGTCGTTCAACATCGGGAACACCTGAAAGAACTTCGAGCGTTTCGCCTCTGAGTTGTGCATCTTTGACCAGCTCTTCAACGGCATTTTGACGGCGGATTATAGCCGCACAATTCATTAAAGGCTGTTCGGTGTATCTGCGAATGAGCCTTTTTCCCATGGAAGTTTTTGTATTGTCGAGAACCCACAGCAGTGAGCCTTTTTTCTCTTTGGAACGCATGGTTTCGGTTAATTCGAGATTGCGTTTTGTGTTGTAATCAAGGCTCATGAAACGGTCATCGCCGTATGTTTCGATTTTGCTTATACGTTCCAAACCGGTTTTCTGCGTTTCCTGAAGATAGCGAATCAACGCACCTACGGCACAAACTTCTCCAAACGAAATATCCGCCAACTGAACATTCTTAAAATGCGATGTTACGATTTTCTCTGCGTGACCGTGTTCAAAATATTCGTCATCGAGCATTTCAACAGAAGTTTTAAGCTTATCACGAATAAACGGAACAGCATCAGCCATTTTGTTTACCTCTCCGCCGATGAGCATTTCGGAGGGAGTGTATCTCGAAAGCTCGCTCTTGAGCTGATTACAGCCCGAACTTACTTCAATATCGGAGCAATATAATTCTCCTGTTGATATATCGCAAAAAGCAGCCGAATGTTTATTATCTAAAGTAAACAACGAACAAATAAAATTATTTTTGCCATCCTCGAGCATAGAATCCTCGACTACCGTGCCGGGGGTAACAACTCGAATAACTTCTCTTTTTACAAGACCTTTGGCGAGAGCGGGGTCTTCGGTTTGTTCGCATATTGCCACTTTGTATCCCTTAGTTACGAGCTTGGCAAGATACTGCTCGTAACTGTGGAACGGTACACCGCACATCGCCGCACGTTCTTCTTGACCGCAATCTCTGCCGGTTAAAGTCAAATCAAGTTCTCTTGATGCAAGAATAGCATCATCAAAAAACATCTCGTAAAAATCTCCGAGCCTAAAGAAAAGTATGCAGTCTTTGTAATTCTCTTTTATAGACAGATACTGCTTTATCATTGGTGATAACTCTGCCATTTTCTTTTCCTTTCCGTAAACTCACTACACCGCAAAGGGGGCGTGTACATTAATTAAAGTTTTTTTGCTTCTTTTTTTTCAAAAAAAGAAGAATCAATAACACTGTCCGCAGCTGCCGCAATCACCGGTACAGCCATCATCTAAATTAAGCCCTTGATTTTCGTATGAGGGATTTTTTCCATCGGCATATTGTTTAATTATACTCATTACAGACCTGACATGAGAATCAAATTTGTCTTTTCGTTCCTTGTAATTTCTCATATTCGGGTCAGAAAAAATCTCATCATAAATATCGCTTTTTTCTTTGGTCAGCTTAGCTATTTTTTGGTAATTCGGATTTTCTTTTTCCGATTCCACATTTATACCAATCACCTTTATATTATAATCTTCTCTGAGCTGTTGAAGATGTTCGTCGCTCTCAATGAGTTGTTCATACATTCTCATTTTTATATAAAGATCACTTTTTTGAATTTCCTCGCCCAAATTTTTAGCGAGTTCAAGCCATCGTAATGCTTCAGAATTCATATTGATCAAAAATCCTTTCAACAAAGTTTGCCGAGAAGTATCCAGTTTCGAGCCTGAGTTATCTCGACATAAACAAATTGTCCGATAAGCGATTCATCGCCCTCGAAATCAACTATAATATTTCCGCTTGTACGAGAGGTAAGAACTCCATCTTTGTCGCTTTTTCCTTCTACAAGAACTTTCACTTTCTGTCCGACCATTGACGCACAGCGTTTTGCGGCTATTTCTTCCTGAACAGCCAGCAATTCCGAAAACCACTTTGATTTTTCCTCATGAGTATATGGGTCGTCCCACTCTGCCGCAGGCGTTCCGGGTCGTGCGGAGTATATAAACGTAAACAGAGATGTAAACTCCACCTCTTCTATAAGAGATACCGTATCTAAAAATTCCTCGTACGTTTCGCCGGGAAATCCTACTATTATATCGGAAGTTAACGAAACATCGGGAATTTTTTCTTTTGCATAATTAATTATGTCAAGATATTTCTCTCTGGTATAATGGCGGTTCATAGCTTTCAAGACACGGTTATTTCCCGACTGAAACGGCAAATGCAGGTGTGTTGAAATATGCTTGCTGTTTGCGATAACATCAATAAGCTCTTTTGAGCAGTCTTTGGGGTGAGAAGTCATAAATCTCAGAATATAATCACCATCTATTTGGTCTATCGCTGATAAGAGTTGGGCAAAGGTTACTTTTTCATCAAGATTTTTTCCGTATGAGTTAACATTTTGTCCGAGAAGTGTTATCTCTTTATAACCGCTCTGAATCATCTCTCTTGCTTCGTTTACCACATCTTCAAATTTACGGCTGCGTTCTCTGCCCCTTGTATACGGTACAATACAGTATGTGCAGAAATTATCACAACCATACATTATAGGCAACCAACCTTTAAAAGTTCCGTCACGCTTTGTAGGAATACCCTCATAAACTGTTTTGTCGTCAACACCTGTTTCGTAAACTCTTTTTCCGTTGGTTATAACATTATAGAAAAGTTTCGGGAAATTTTGAAGAGAGTGCGTACCAAACACAAGATTTACAAACGGAAAACTTTTGTAAAGTCGGTCGGTAACGTGCGGTTGTTCCATCATACAGCCACAAAGCCCGATAATAACAGAAGGACGATGCCTTTTGATATTTTTTAACGCACCAACATTTCCGAAAACCCTATCTTCAGCGTGTTCTCTGACTGCACAGGTGTTGAACAAAATAAAATCGGCTTCTTCGGGGTTTTCGGTGAACGAAAATCCCATTTCCGATAACATTCCTTTTATTTTTTCGCTGTCGGCTACATTCTGCTGACAGCCGTATGTACGAATACAAGCGGTGGGAACTCCCGAAAAAGCTCTTATAGCCATTACTTCTCCGCTCTGCTGAATGTAATTATCTTTATCATCAAAATTTTTATATTCAAATCGGTTAGCCACTTTGTACACTCCTTATAAAGTATCAAATTATATGGTAACACAAAATTCAGTATTATTCAAGTGCGACAGACGTTTTAACAAATAATTTACAACTTTGTTACAATAAATAAAGCGGTGCTGTGAAAAATTGGCTTTTCTTGGGAAAACCTTTTTTGAAAAAAAGGTTTTCCCAAACCCTTTCCAAAAAACTTTAATTGTATAGAAT
>CACXHC010000027.1 GCA_902767285.1 uncultured Ruminococcus sp. | reverse complement strand
GTTTCCATTGTCTGGGCCTCCTTTTCCCAGACTAAATTCTACCATATTTTTTTCCCAGAGTAAATTCCATCGCAAATTCCACTGTGGAATTTACTTTGGGAATTCACAAGCAGCGCCAAAAAACTGAAAAATGCGATTCGGACTTGACAATGAGTTTTTTCTAGTGTATAATTTTATCAAACTATCATTGGCGGTAACGTTTTATGAAAAAAGCAATAACAATCGTCTTGTTGGCATATCTATTGATTTCATTGTTTGCATTTATTGGATATGCTGCAACCGAGACAATCGAGTGGGGATATCAGTTTTTCTCGCAAGGGACATCTTTAGCAAAAATAGATGTCGGGAATTCTGTAATCACGGAAGTCACTCACACATTCGATAACGTTGGTTATACTTATTTAAACGCGACTTGCAGTCAAACTGGGGCTTTTTTTAGTGTAACAATTCAAAAAAAAGGATTCCTAGGGATATGGTTTGATCAGCAGACGTTTAATAACACGCATTTTGGTTATAATATCGAATGGGGTGCAGGCGGAAACTATGGAAGCGGGAAATATCGATTTCAGCTCACTCCATACAATAATCAGGTTGCGGGTTCAGGCGGTACGATTTTATATGCTCCTATACTGATTCAAGATTTTTATTCAAAATCAAACCCTTAAAATCGGTTGCGAAATGAGTTTGGATCGTGGGTTTCTGCTCATTCTATTTATACCATCCGCATTAATAACCTTCTTTGTTTTGAGACTTAAGAAGAAACGTTTATCTGTGTGCGTATTCGTTTTTTTCTGTATTATCGGTTCAATGTTTTATCTTTGGCGTTTGTTCCCTTTATGGCTCCACAATGGAGGCATTAGAAAAGATATTGCAAGTTTGATTCCGGTAAAAAACATAATTGTTGCTTCGAACGTTCTCTTACAATATCAGGACGGGACAGTAGAACGCGCGGGATTATTGTTCACAAAGGATATTATTGTTTATGCAGTTTTCGGATTCTTTTTCTCTTCGCTGATTTCTTCGGGGGTTTATTACTTCAAAGAAACAGTTGTTGCAGCTGTATCGGCAGGAGTAGCGATTTGTTTCTTTCTAATTTCTTTAAGAATAATCGCATTTGTTTTTTATGCGTCAAATAGTTTTTTTGATTCTGTCGAGTATATTGCTTCTTTCGCGGGAGCTATGACAGGTGCCTACAGTACAAAGTACTTGGTAAACAACAAAAAGAAATTGATGCAGTAATAAAGAATTACACGATATCCTTTTACGGTTAATGAGGTAATTAATCAGGTGATATCGTGTTTTTCGTTTGAAAAAAGAGAGGGCATCAACGGAAATGAATGATATCAGCATTGAAACGTCTGGATTGAAGAAAAACTATGGGAAAACAAATGTACCTGTTCTAAAAGGAATCGACATCCGAATCCCAGAAAGCAGTATTACGGCAATTGTCGGAAAAAGCGGAAGCGGGAAGACGACGCTTCTCAATTTGCTCGGCGGACTTGACAGACCGACTTCCGGTATTGTAAGAGTGTTTGGAAAAGAAATAACCGGAATGAAAGAAAACGAACTCAGCCGTTTCAGATCTGAAAATATTGGATTTGTTTTTCAGTTTTTCAACCTCCTTCCAGAGCTAAACGGATGGGAAAACATAGTTTTCCCATCCGCAATTGTCAGGAGAATGATTGATGAAAAATACATCAAAAGAATAATTGACGTTATGGAGATCAATCAGATACTTGAAAAGCTCCCCGACAAAATGTCGGGTGGTGAACAGCAACGGATTGCGATTGCAAGAGCTCTTGCTGGCATGCCTCGCCTGCTTCTTATGGATGAGCCTACAGGCAATCTTGATGAAGATACAGCGAACAAAATAATCAGACTGATAACTGATTTAAAAAATGAAACGAACATAACAATCGTACTGGTCACTCACGATATGGATATTTCGAAATCAGCAGACTTGGTTATAAGACTGAAAGACGGTATGTGTTCAAATGAATAACAAATACCACTGGCTGAGGAACTCTTTTTTCTCCCTCCCAAAACACATCCTGTTTTTTTCTCTGTTTACTGCTATCATTTGTCTTTCTATTTCAATTGCCAATTCTCTGATAAAATCTTATTCTGACTATAACTCAACAATAAACGGATTATTTGATTACTGCATTTTTGATGTTTCAGAAAACACGTACGAAGCAAGTGAAGCGAGAACCGCGTTAATTGAAATAACGGGACAGGTGGTTTTCAATGACGAACGTGTCCTTGTCGGTTCATATGGAAATGATGCTGCAGAGCTGCTGTCGGTTACGTTGAAATCCGGGCGCTACCCCTCAAGCACTGGCGAAATCACCGTAGAGGAATCTTTCGAGTTTCTAATTAAAAAAACATTCAACGTCGGCGAAATCATTAGTTTAACCGTTATTTCACCAGACGGGCAAACGAACGCAGTCAGCTATACTATTGTGGGGATAATCGACAGCTATACCGATAGAACCCCCACTAGCTCGATCAGCCCTTATTACGGACTTCCGAGCATTATCACTTTCAGCGATACGTCATCAGTTGCGAGTTCAAAAGCAATTAAACACCTGCTTATAGCTTCAAGGGAAGGCAATCAACTTCAAATACCGGAAGGTCAAAAAACATATGAGATTAATAAAGCCAAATACAGCGACAGCAGGATTTTTTTCCTAGTAGCGGTAATACTGTCCTCCGCACTAATTTGTTTAATCGGATTGCTTACAGTAGTTGCATTTTATATTTCGGAATACGGGAAAAAACAAGAAAAAGTCTTTCTGTTAAAGTGCTCCGGCGTTTCCTATTCAGGAATAATCAAATGCAAAATTCGGTCATTGATTCTTATTTCTTCAGTATCATCCGGAGCGGGGATCGCTGCTGGGGTAACGGTATTTTTGCTCGCTTTTGAGTTTTATAAAAAGTTTTTTGGGGCTTCGTCCGGGTTATACTTTAGGTTGGATTATTCTGTTGCTATCCCTGTTGCCTTGCTTATCGTATTGGCTTCTTTGGATTTGCTTGTTACCGCAATCATTGCAAGACAGCCTCCTCTGTATAAAGACGGAGAGCCCGGGGATCGCGGGGCAGGAATCAGGATTGGAAAACGTTTTTTTGAAAATCATCCGATTATATCTGAAGCAATTAAAAAAACGTATTACAAATCTGATGCCTATCTTTCCGTAATCATCTGTTCGTTTCTGATTGTTATTTCGTCAATTGCTATTCAAATAATATCTTCGGAAGCCAACATCTTTTTTTCGGAACGTATGGAATATGATTATAAACTGTCGCTTTACGGCGGGTCTTATTTCTCTTCTTTTTCAATTCCGGAAAAAAAACATTTTTTTTCCGACTATGAAACGGATCTGATATCTAAATCCGAAGAGGTTGAGAGTTGTCCTGCATTCTCCAAAAACACGGTATTCGTGAACGATGAGACGGCGATTACAAAGGTTCAAACATTTTCAGACGATATTCGCAATTCGCATTTGTATTCGGAATCAGCATTAAAAAGGTATGAATCAGAACTTGAATCATTTGGTTATTCTTCGGAAGAAAAATTGTTCCCGGTACCGCTACTTGGTGCCAACGATGTTTTTTTGAGAGACATTCTTGGAATTGTACCGGAAGAACTATCACCCGGAGAAGTAGTTGTTGTTTACACGGGCAAAGAATACAAAGACACTTTTTCCATCGGTGATAATTTCGCTTTGACGGTTCCATGGATGATTGGCGATAATCTTAAAAGAATTGATTTTGTTGTAACCATATCTCAAACAAAACCAGTGAACGGCACAAGATTTGCAGATAAAATATTCGATAATAATCCGATTTGTTTCGTGGCTTCCTCAGAAGACGTTTATTCATTTCTCAGAACTGGGAATAGCTTTTTATACGTTTCGCTGTCAAATAAGGATGACTTCGATTCTACTGAATACGAGATAAAAAGGATTTGTTCATTTCACTCAGACGCCCCTCAGCTCCGACTGGTTTCGGCACGTGAACAAAACGCCCAAAAGAACCGGATTCTAAGCGTTATCACCATTGTTTCCGGATTGAGTATGATTATTTTGCTCATCAGCGCTGTTGTTGCCGTTTCAACGACCATCCGAAAAGAATTCTACGGTAACAAAAAGATATGGGCGGTACTGCGCGCGTCGTCCGTTAGAAAAAGACAGGCATTTTTATCAGCATTGCTCACATTTGTTTCTTCGGTTGCCGTAGGTGTCATTGCAGCTCTTGCAATTTTCGGTCTTGTTCTTTGTTTAGCCGACGGTGATTCGGCGCACGAGTTAATTGGAATCTGGAAACCACTTTATCTCCTTATACCTGTAACATTTCTGCTTATTTCCGGGACTGTCTTAATATACAGTATTCTTAACTCTTTT
>CACXHC010000026.1 GCA_902767285.1 uncultured Ruminococcus sp. | reverse complement strand
GCATGAACACTGAGATTTCAGGATTCATGCGGTTCTTGTAAAAAGTGGAGATGAGGGGAGTTGAACCCCTGTCCGAAAACCACTTACCAAGGCTTTCTACGAGCGTATTTGGCAATTTAAAATTCCCTCAGGTTCACGTTTACCAACGAACTTAAACTTTCGGTATCCTTTAAATACACTTGATGCTGAAAGGAGTAGGCAACAAGCGTTCACCGCTAACTGACGCCCTTACCCGAACCGCGGTAAATTCAGGCAGGACGAGCAGCCATTAGGCTGCTAACGCAACTGTATAGTCGTCGTTTATTTTTTATGTGCGGACTTTAAAGCAGTTCCGCTTCACTGCTCGCTTACCAAGGCTCACGATCCCCGTCGAAACCTTTACATCCCCATATATATGAATAAAATCACTTATTTTGTTCTTTCATAGCTCTGTCCATATCACGCTTGGCGGAACGCTCCGCCATATCGGCACGCTTGTCATAAAGTTTTTTTCCTTTGCACAATCCTACTGACATTTTAACTTTATTTCCTTTGAAGTACAATGAAAGCGGAATAAGCGACACGCCATCTTGCTTACAAGTTCCATAAAGTTTCAATATTTCTTTTTTGTGCATAAGGAGTCTGCGAACTCTCAAGGGATCTTTATTAAATATATTTCCCTGTTCGTATGGGCTTATGTGCATTCCGTTAACAAATATTTCTCCATGATTGATGGAACACCAACTATCTTTGAGATTAACTCTTCCAGCTCGAATTGACTTTACTTCTGTTCCATACAGTTCGATACCCGCTTCATACGTTTCTAACACGAAATAATCATGGTGAGCCTTTTTATTTTGTGCTATTATTTTAGTGCTTACTTTTCCTGACACCATGACCACCTCTTACATACCATTATAGTACAATGTATAATAACACATTAACTCCAACTTGTCAAGGGATTTTTGTCAAACAAAATTACGAACATAAACAAAAGTTTTTTTGCTTCTTTTTTTTCAAAAAAAGAAGCGAGGGGGTTTGGGGGGCGAGTAGCCCCCCAATATAAATTAAGGACGTACTACAATATTAACAAGTCTACCCTTAACATAAATCTCTTTGACGATATTCTTGCCCTCGATAGCTGCTGCGACTTTTTGGTTAGCTTTTGCGAGTGCTATAACTTCATCGCTTGAGGCATCGACATCAACTATGATTTTCGCTTTCATCTTTCCGGTTACCTGAACGGCGATTTCAACAGTAGATGCTTTGCATTTTTCCTCGTCATACTCGGGCCACTTCTGTTCGGCAATTATTCCCTCGCCGAGGTTGCACATCTGCCAAACTTCCTCTGTAACATGAGGTGCAAACGGATTGAGGAGTATTGCAAACACTCGGAGTTCTCCTCTTGTTACTCCTTTGGATGTAAACGTATTTATCAATGTCATGAGAGTTGCTATTGCTGTGTTGAATTTCAGATTTTCTATATCTTCATCAACCTTCTTGATTGCGTTGTGTACTTCTCTCTCGACATCTTTTCTTATTTCGTCGCTATCGATAACGTTTTCCGAAAGATTATAGAATCTCTCAACAAGTCTGCGACAACCCTTTATGCCGACATCGTCCCACGGAGCGGCTTTTTCAAAATCGCCTATGAACATTTCGTACAAACGAAGTGTATCTGCTCCGTACTCTTTTACGACATCATCGGGGTTTACGACATTTCCTCTCGATTTGCTCATCTTTATTCCGCCTGAGCCGAGGATCATACCGTGGCTTGTACGCTTTGCGTATGGCTCGTGAGTGGGAACTACTCCTATATCATAAAGGAACTTATGCCAGAATCTGCTGTAAAGCAAATGAAGAGTTGTATGCTCCATACCGCCGTTATACCAATCTACGGGCGACCAGTATTCGAGAGCTTCTTTGCTTGCGAGAGCGTTATCATTGTGAGGATCCATATATCTCAAATAATACCATGACGAACCCGCCCACTGAGGCATTGTATCTGTTTCTCTCTTAGCATTTCCGTGACATCTCGGACACTTAACGTTTACCCATTCACTGATATTTGCAAGGGGGGATTCGCCTGTGTCGGTTGGTTCGTATGAATCAACCATCGGCAATTCGAGAGGAAGTTCCGACTCGTCAAGCGGAACATACCCGCACTTATCGCAAATAACTATCGGGATAGGCTCACCCCAGTAACGCTGACGGGAGAACACCCAATCTCTCAGTTTAAAATTAACTTTCTCTTTGCCTTTGCCGTTTTCGGTAAGCCATTTCTTAATTTTAACTTTTGCATCTTCTACCGAAAGTCCATCAAGAATACCACTATTTACCATTACACCCGTTTCGCAATCGGTGAAGGCTTCTTTTTCGACATCTCCGCCTTTTACGACTTCAATTATCGGAAGGTCAAATTTTTTCGCAAACTCCCAGTCACGGGTATCGTGTGCGGGAACTGCCATTATTGCTCCTGTTCCGTATGATACGAGAACATAGTCCGATATAAATATCGGTATCTCCTTATTATTTACGGGATTTACCGCTCTTACGCCCTTAATAAGTACACCTGTTTTATCCTTTGAGATTTCGGTTCTTTCGAGGTCTGATTTTTTCGATGCTTCGGCTTGATAAGCTCTGACTTCATCAATATTTTCGATTTTATCAGCCCACTTTTCGATATACGGGTGTTCGGGAGACACTACCATGTATGTTGCTCCGAAAAGCGTATCGGGGCGAGTGGTGTATACTGTAAGAATATCGCCTGTGGTTGCGGTGAAATCAACTTCTGCACCTGTTGATTTGCCTATCCAGTTTCTTTGCTGAAGTACGACTCTTGACGGATAATTTACATCATCAAGATCTTTGGCAAGACGGTCAGCATACTCTGTTATTTTAAGCATCCACTGAGATTTTACTCTTCTTACAACTTCGCTTCCGCATCTTTCACAGGCACCGTTTACAACTTCCTCATTAGCAAGAACGCATTTGCAAGACGTACACCAGTTTACAGCCATCTCTTTTTTGTAAGCAAGACCATGCTTGAACAATTGAAGAAATATCCACTGAGTCCACTTAAAATATTTAGGGTCGGTTGTATTTATTTCTCTGCTCCAATCGAAAGATATACCGAGAGATTGTATTTGCTGTTTGAATCTTTTGATATTCTCCTTTGTAACATCTGCGGGGTGAACATGATTTTTTATGGCATAATTCTCTGTTGGGAGTCCGAATGCGTCCCAGCCGATAGGATAAAGAACATTATATCCCTGAAGGCGGCGTTTTCTGGCTACTGTATCAAGAGCAGTATATGGTCTGGGATGTCCGACATGAAGTCCCTGTCCTGAGGGATACGGAAATTCTATAAGAGCAAAAAATTTCTCTTTATCGGAATTTTCTTCGGCATGAAAAACTCCCTTTTCTTCCCATATATCCTGCCATTTTTTCTCTACATTTAAATGTTCGTATTTCAACGGATATTCCTCCTTAAAAAAATATCAATTCTGAGTTATAATATCTGAAATATCAATAGGTTGACCGTCAGCCCAGAGTTTATCGAGGTCGTAATACTCTCTTGCCTCTTCTGAAAACACATGAACAATAACATCAACATAATCAAGAAGAATCCATGTATCGTTTTTATGTCCTTCGATATGGCTTACTGTTTCGCCGGCTTCTTTGAGCTGAAATTCCACTTCATCTGCAATCGCTCTTACTTGCGTTGAGCTGAATCCTGTTGCTATAACAAAATAATCCGCAATAGTAGTAACATTCTCAACCTGAATAACCTTTATATTTGCGGCTTTTTTGCTGTCTGCCGCTTTTGCGGCTGCTTTTGCTGTTTCTAAGCTATTCATTTTCTCACCTTTACTAATTATTTTCCGAAGCTATCATATTCGGAATACTGTTTACAATAATCTTCTGCATTCGCTTACTGCACAAAATCTCGTTATTTTGGTGCAGTATTCCCGATTTTTCGCCAAACGGAGTAGGTGTTCCATCGTTCTTCAAAAACATCAATTTTTTCAAAAAATCGTAGACGATATTTTCGGGCATTTCGTTATATATTTTCAAATCGAGCAAGCTGTCCACTCTCTTTTTTATATCCGATATTGTGATTGGGGTATCCGAATACTCAAAATTAACAAGTGAGTCATCATCTATAAAAAAATCCCCTTTTTCCAAATGAACATTTGAAAGCATTTTTGACATATAAACCATAAATCTTTTCATTTTATCGCTATTAAGCAAATCATTTGGAGTGGCTATACTTTTATCGAATGGGTTCTCGCCGCGTGAAAGTTTTTCGAAACACAAAGATGCTTGCTTGAGTGCGTTCTCCTCATTAACTATACTCTTTGTTCTTTTCACAAACATATAATTTGAATTAAAACTCTCTGACTCAAATAATCGAATAACAACATCATAAGCATAGGAACAAAGCTTTACAACTCGCTCATGTTTAAGGATCTGATTATCGTCAAGGGGATTTTTATTAAATGGATCGATACCGTTTTTCAAATCAAGAAGAATATCGGTAGTCCTGACAAAAACAAGAGATTTCATATTTTCCAATACAAACAGCCCCTTTCAAACAAACATTATACTACAAACAACACCAATGTGCAACATTTTAGCTAACTATTTTTTAGCTGCAAGCTGTAAAACCACCTCATTATAACAAGCGAGTGCGTTGGGGTCTATCGCAGCACACTTGGAGGCAAGGTCGGAAATACTGAACGAAAGTCCGTATCTCATAGCCTCTTCGAGGCTTTTATTACTGAGGTTACGCATTTCTTCAACGCCGTTGTAATTTCGCTCTGCACTTGTAAAATCGGCTATAAATATACACTTTTCGAGTACGCTCATATTTGCTCTGCCCGATGTATGATACCTTATTGCATTACATATATCCTCATCATCGATACCGATAATATATTTAACGAACGCCGCTCCTGAAATTGCGTGCCAAAGTTTCTGCGATACTTTTTCCAAATCGGTTAGAGGAATATTAAAACGCTCCATCAAAGCAACTTGTTCATCGTGAGGGGTTTCCTTTGTTATATCGTGGAGGAGTCCTGCAATTTTAGCTTTCTCTTCATCGGCACCGTATTTTTTGGCAAGTCTGACGGCTTCGTCTGCGACCGCTACCGAATGAATAAATCTTTTATCGCTCATACGAGATTTAAGAACGGCTTGAAATCTTGTATAATTGACATTACCTTTATTCATATAAATATAATTTGCAAAAATATACCTTTCGACATCTTCGCAAACGAGTTTTGAAATACTTTTATCATCAAAAACATTTCTTCTTATTTGAGTAGATGAAACATCGCTTTTTTTGACATCAAGCACGATTGTTTTTGCCCCCATAGCCTTATATTTCTCTTCCATTTCGCAGAGGGCGGTAATATTGTCATCATCTCGGGGAACGGTACAAATAATGGCTTTGCTCATAATCGCTTCGGGATTTTTCCATTCCAGAAAAGTCATAAACATATCGGAACCCATTATAAGATAAAGTTCGGTATCGGGATAAATTTTTTCGAGTTCGGTCAAAGTATCGATAGTGTATGATTTGCCCTCACGTTTTATCTCTATATCTGAAACTTCGATTTTCTTAAAATTTTTGACTGCGAGTTTACACATATCAAGGCGAGCTTGAGCAGATACCATTTCGCTGTTATCTTTGTGGGGTGACTCGGCAGTTGGAATAAGCAAGAGTTTATCAAGTTTCAACTTTTTTATGAACAGCAGAGCGATATTTACATGAGCGTTGTGTATAGGATTAAAACTTCCGCCATAAATTGCTATTTTACGAGTTTTCTTCATATTTTACAATTCACCTCTCAATGACAGTTTACATATAACAACTAAAAGTTTTTTTGCGTCGCTTTTTTTTCAAAAAAAGCGACCGAGGGGTTTGGGGGCGAGTAGCCCCCAACAAACTATTTGCGAGGAAGTGTAATTTTAGGTTCTTTGTCGTTTCGCTTATAAAGCACGAATTTAGAGCCTATAACTTGCACGACATCAGCTTTAACCTGTTGGGCGATATAATCTGCCACCTCACGTGATGAAAGCTCACAGCTTTCTAAAACTTTACCTTTAACAAGCTCTCTTGCTTTTAGTGCATCTGATGTTTGTTTTATAACTTGCTCGTTTATGCCGCCTTTTCCGACCATTATTATAGTATCTATACTGTTGGCAAGAGAGCGAAGATATGCACGTTGTTTACTCGAAATCATGATTTACACCTCCTGATTATCAAAAAATCTTTTAAGCTCGTTGCTGAGCATACGCAGAGCATTTCCTCTATGGCTTATTTTATCCTTTTCTTGGGGAGAAAGTTCACCGAAAGTTCGTCCGTCATCAATCAAAAAAACGGGGTCGTAGCCGAATCCGCCGTTGCCCTTGGGAGAATCGGCGATAGTTCCCGAACAGGTTCCTTCAACTTGTATGATGTTTTTTTCGTCTATCACACAGCAGATCGAACATACAAAATGTGCGGATCTTTCGGCTTTGGGAATGTTCTGCATATTTTTGAGAAGTTTTGCGATTCTTTGCTCATCGGTGGCATTTTCGCCGGCGTATCTTGCAGAAAACACTCCCGGCTCGCCGTTGAGACAATCCACCGACAGCCCTGAATCATCGGCTATACACGGCAATCCCGATTTTTGAAATGCTGCCATAGCTTTTATTTTTGCGTTTTCGGCATACGTTGCTCCGTTTTCTTCAACATCATCAAGAGAGATATTCTTGCTTTTAGCTGTAACCACCGTTACGCCAAGCGGGTTAAGTATTCGGTCAAGCTCTTTGACTTTTCCTTGATTATTTGTTGCCATGATAAATTCAATCATTTTTATCTACCTCAAAAAGAGCTTTTGCAAAATCAGCCGGTTCAAATGGCTGTAAATCGTCTATCTGCTCGCCAACTCCAATATATTTTACGGGAACATTCAGCTCCTCTTTTATCGAAAGAACTATTCCGCCTTTGGCTGTTCCATCAAGCTTAGTCAAAACGATTCCCGTAATCTCGGCGGCTTTTTTGAACTCTCGTGCCTGATTAACCGCATTTTGACCCGTTGTGGCATCAAGAACAAGAAGAACTTCTTTTGCAGCGTTGGGGAGTTCTCGGTCAATAATTCTGTTGATTT
>CACXHC010000025.1 GCA_902767285.1 uncultured Ruminococcus sp. | reverse complement strand
TTAAAATTTTTCATGACAGAAAAAAGTCCGCGAACATATATTAAAGTTTTTTTTGCTTCTTTTTTTTCAAAAAAAAGAAGAGAATTTCAAAATTTTTTTGGGGAAACCTTTTTTGAAAAAAAGGTTTCCCCAAACCCCTTCCAAAAAACTTTTATTAAAAATTTTCATGACAGAAAAAAGTCCGCGAACATATATTAAAGTTTTTTTTGCTTCTTTTTTTTTCAAAAAAAAGAAGAGAATTTCAAAAATAAGAAGAGAAAAGGGGTGATATGAACAAATTGCACTAAAAATCGGTTAACAATTTGGCAACCAAAAAAAAAGTTTATAGTTTAGGAATATTGAATTTTTAATATAAATATGTTACAATAATTAATGAATTTCGGAGCTTTTTACGAAGCCGCAAAAATCAGATGTATATATTTAAAAAAAAAGTATAATATGTACAATTGCGAACAAGCAAAATCGTGAAACCCGTAAAATCCATCAAAATGTGCGGACAACGGATATGATATGCCGAAGATTTGCACTTATGCTTAAAATGAAAGGATGATTTTTTCAGATGAGCTATTACAAAATAAAATGCGTGTATTGCCTTAAAAAAGTAACCTCAAGTGAGGTACTGTACAGACTCAATGTTAATGATCTTGAGTACGGCTATACTGAGCGTGACGGCGATAACTATTCAGCCGAAGAGGTTGGCGGCGAGCTGTTCGGTAAAGCTATGACCGGTATGGGTGGCGGCAACGATATGTTCAACGCAGGCGGCAAGTCGGGCGGAAAATCTCAGTTTGTTACAGGTGCAGATCTTCAAAAACATGCTGAGTCTGTAAAAGTTATTAATGCTACGGGTATAAGACTGCCTCGCTATACCGCACACGGGGACGACATCGAAAAAGGTGCGTTGGTTAGAGGCTATGAAGTAAAAGGTCTTAAAATCGGTAGTAAACTCTATGATGGTAAATTGTTGAAAAGATATTGCCCGCACTGCCGTAAACGTTTGATCGCAGAAGCCGGTACTATCCCGATATATACCATAGCTATGCTCGGTAACTCAAGAGCAGGTAAAACCGTTTTCCTTACAATGCAGGCTTATGAGTATATCTGCGGTGGATATAATACAGATGTCCACAAGGGAAAAATTCTCGTAAACTGGGTTGATTCTCACCTCGATGCAAACGAAGCCGATGTTATCTACAAAACAGCCGGTGCCTTTGCCGAAAAAGGTGAGTTCCCGTCTACAACACAGGTTATCCCTCCTCCGCACTGCCTCAAGTTCAGCTACCGTGATGTCGTTAACGGTCAAACCGGCAATGAGGACATAACAACTTGTATCCTTTGCTTCAGAGATGCTATCGGTGAGTTGTTTACTCAAATGGGCAAGGAAACCGCTGTAAACGAAAACTATCAGAGAACCGTTCAAATCTGCCAGAGAGTAGACGGACTTTTCGTACTTAACGACCCCTTTGCACTCAGCTACACAAAACAGCAGCTCAAAGATATTATCGGTGCTAAAAATGAAAAAGACCTCACTCAGCAGATCGCTATGACTACCACTGTTCAGAAAATCTTCTCCATTCTTGCCGAAAATAAGGCTGTTGCTAAACCTACTGTTTGCCTTATGACAAAAGTAGACGAAATCTCTTATTATCGTGAAAAATTGGGCGTAAATCCCAAAAGCCCCGTTATCGACCCCAATTTCCATTCTACTTACTTCGCAGGCGTTGAGGGCAAAAACTGGGCGAAGGATATATACAAGCCCCTTAATATGACTACAAAGAGTACCCTCAAAAAGCTCGATCAGGGCGGTAACTGGATGGATACTCTCGACCAGTTCTTTACAAATGCTGCTCATATTCCGATTTCTTCAATCGGCCCCGATGTAAAAATTGTTGACCTCGTTTACAATGACGATAAGGGCAATACCAAAAAAATGAAGAGAATCGTTACTATTGAACAGTACGAAAAATATAACAAAATTACAAATGAAGCCGAGAAGAAGAAATTCGCTAAAGAAATCGTTTCTTCTCCCGTTCCGGCTGAAAGCGTTCACCCGAGATTCCTCGAACTCCCCATAATCACTTTCCTTATGAAATTTAATATGCTCCCCGCTATGGATAACGAAATCTATAATATCCAGCCAGATGCAAATTTCAATATTTGGCAGGAGAGATGTGCTATGCAACAAAACGAGAAAGAGGCAACTATTGATAATACGCCTCCCAAGTATGTTGACAGAGTAAAGAAAGGCGGAGTTTTCTCAAGGCTGTTTGGTGGTGGCAATAAGAAATGATAGGCCAACACTTAATCTTGCGATGTGCGAAAGGCTATTACGATCAGGCTAATTCGGCAGGAATAAAAACTGCTGCAATATCCGAAAGTATGCGTCGTTTGCCAAGTGCTCGACAACAGGAGTTGAACAAAATTATCTCGGAACACGCTCAGTTCCCCGATGCTCCCATGAAGGGCGGAAGCGGTGATAACCGAGGTGTAATGCGTCTGTTCGCATACAGAGGAATTTTGTTGGTTTTGAGAACTTTCAGAGTGCATGATTTGTGCGATACGGGCGGTACGGTTTCATTTACACAAACCTACGTTATTGCAGATGACGAAAAAGGCGAGGACAGACAGCAAATTCTTAAATATCCTCAAAGCCTTTGCGAACTGAAATGTTTTGATGATTATAAAGCAGTCGCAAAACGTACCAACGGCGGTCTTAACAGCGGTAACCCCGTTATCGTTAACGAGAAAATCAAAATGCCCGATAAGGACGTGCCGAGAGTCGATGCCAAAATTTTTGAAGAGTGCGGTTTTACCGAGGAAACTTTTGCAAAAATGATTTCTGCTGTTTGTCATCACGTTTCGTCAAAAGGTTGGGTTGCGGTTATTGCTCCAAATATCACCGAAAAATCGTGGGACGATGAGGGCGGAAGTTTAGCCGGCGAAAAGTTGGTTACATCAACGCTCGCATTGCTGCCCGACTGTGTATCGAGATTCTTTGGTGCGGTGTCTTACTGGAACGATAACCCAACAGACAACAGCTTGAAAGATTGTCAGTTGAGAGTGCTTTCGGGAAAATATACCGATAACCTCATCGATGGCGATATTTCGTTATTTAATACAAAAGATAATATAATAAATACACAGGTTGAAGCCGGTACTTTCGGAAAATATCTGTGGAAAATAAAAAATAATCCTAAGGAAATCGAGAGATTTCATAGATTTATTGAGGCGGCTTTCGGCAAAAATGTCGATCAAATCGCCAAAATGCCCGCTCTGATGGATGCTCTTGCCGATTTGTATATATTTACGGATAAGGCGAACGCCAAGGCGGATAATAAAAAAGACAGACACGAGGGCGTTACCGTTGATGAGCAGGGTGCATTGAGTTCTTTCCTGCTCTCGATAGGTACGGCACTGCCGGTTTTCCCGAATATTTATAAGGGGGTTTCGCTGCTCATTACGTCTGTGAGAGAGAGCAAGGACGATTGTTCAAGCAAACTCGAAAACGTAATTATGCAGCTCCTCAAAAATCCCGATACGGTCAAACTCAACAGCTGCTATGCGAACCTTATCGGAATTTTGATGTACAGCATCAACCGAGGTACTGCCAAGGACAAAACCGAGGAGATGATCGCCCAACAGCTCGGAAGTAAAGACGGTGACGAGTACAGAAAGCAATTTGGAAATCTTCTTTCTGCTCTTATTGATGACCCGAAGGCGAAGCCATCGTTTTCCATGTTAAGCCTGCTTCTCGATGCGGAGGATCTGGAAATACTGAAACCTCAGAAGGATGATATTTCGGCAGTCATAAAGAAATGTTATGATAATGCTCTTGCAGATAAAGATTTCGAGCTTTGTGCGAGAATGACAGCAAAACAGCTCAGAAAAGATTCACCGCCCGACAACGTTACCGAGTTGTGCGGAAGAATAGTTGAGCTTACAAATTATGTAACTCCCCAAACAGCCGATGAACTCGTTAAGGCGATAAGCACTCAAATGGATCGCTTCGAGCAGTACAGTGACTCGGTGCTTAAAATGGGCAAGGCGATTTTCGGTTTGGAGAAGGAGTGCGATATTGCGGCATTCCCCGAGTTCTTCCCGATATTTATAAAAATACTTCGTCACGCAATTATTGCGGGCGATACAGAATATGTTAATAAAACATGGTTTGACCAGTATGTTTGGGTAATTCAAAATACGAATCAGGAAGATTTTCTTGCACCCGAAAAATATGTCGGCGAGAAAACTCTTGATAAGTATTATGAAAGTATGTATGTTATCGAGAAAGCAAGACTTTTGGCAAAAGTTGGTTATAAGTCAACATGGAATAGTATAGATAGTGTTGCTATGGGGTTCAAGGCAAACGATCCCATTAAGTCGTATGAATATACAAACGAATTTATATTACTCAACGATGAAGAAAACAGATATGTGCTTATTGCTCAGATAATGGGTTCGGTGAGAATGTATGGACTGTTCCTTGCATTGCTCGACCCTGAACATCTTGAAAAAACAGAGTATTTGCTGCCGTATCTTATTCAAGATCAGAATGCGTTTGACATGATAATATATACTGCCGAGCAGGAAGGATTTGTTGAACAGCTCGCACCGGCATATGTGTTCTTGTGGACTTGCGTATATGATTATGTTGCACAAGGTCAAATTGAAAATTACTGGATAGGTATTCTTGATACCGAAAGCAGAATAATAGATAAACCGTACTGCGATAACATTATGGCATCGTTTGCGGGATATTTTGGAATTGTTCTCGGCGATATTACTCAAATTCCCGAAATAAAAGACGAGTATATTGCTTTGATATACAGAGGTATTGAGGATTACGGCTGGGGAACGTTCTTAAATCTTGACCCTCAGCAAAGAGATATGGTTAAAATGTGCTACATGGTAGACAACGGCGAAGGCGATGTCTGCGATAACTATTTGTTGAACAGTATTATTGAACTTGCCAACACCGGAGAAGTGGCTGTGGGTACTGCGGAAAATCTTATTTTCTGTGCAAGAAGAATTAACAGAGTGCTTAACCAAAACAAAACGAAGGTAATGAATGAAAATCCATCGATAGATAAAAAGAAAATAACGTTGCTTTCGATTGCCAGAATGTACGGTCAGGCACATAATGAAGATAATGCTTTGTACTTCCTCAAGGGTATTTGTGACGGTGATGATCACTGGATGGCTCCGCTGTACTTGTTCTACGGCTTGGAGTATTTGTATATGATTGAGCCGGACGACCCGAGAACGGATAATTCTTACAAACCGAAAATCAAGAATGATTTTCTTGATGGTATAGAAAGACTGATAACTAAAATGTCGAACGCAGGCAGAACAACTATGCTTTCACCAGAGTGTCAGGATATATATCATAATAAGATACAGCCTCATTTGTATCACAATCAGCAAAAGACGCTGTATCAGGCGGCACGAAAAACCGGCAGTCAGGAACTCATGACTATGTACGAGATAAATGTTACGAGAGAGAGTCCTAAACAGGGCGGCTTGCGTGGACTTTTCAAAAGATAATACTTTGTTGTTTAAGCCATCAAGCATTTTATGTGCTTGATGGCTTGCTACTTTTTTTATTGCTGCCTTTTTTCTTGTAGCTTTTTTTCTTGCTACTTTTTTTGAAAAAAAAGTAGCCAAAAAAACTTTTGTTAAATATCCGTTAGTCTTATCTGCTCAACGGCTTTTTTGGAGTGAATGTAAAATAGAAAGGGAAAGTAAATATGATAACTGTAACAAATGTGAGTCTTAATTTTAGCGGAGTTCCGCTTTACAAGGACGTTGATTTGAAATTCACCGAGGGCAACTGCTACGGTGTTATAGGTGCCAACGGTGCCGGCAAATCTACCTTCTTGAAAATTCTGTCGGGGGAGCTGGACTCTACCACCGGCGAGGTAGTTATAAAAAAGGATACTCGTATGTCGGTTCTCAAGCAAGATCACTTCGCTTTTGATGAGTTCACGGTGCTTGATACTATCATTATGGGCAACAAAAAACTATACGATATAATGAAGGAGCGTGACGAGCTTTACGCCAAAACCGAACTTACCGATGAAGAGGGTATGCGTGCCGGCGATGTCGAAACCGAGTTCGCCGAGCTTAACGGCTACGAGGCTGAAAGCGATGCTTCGAAACTCATTCAGGGGTTAGGTCTTAGCGATGATGTTCTCTATACGCAGATGAGTTTTCTGACAGGTAATGAAAAAGTCAAAGTTTTGCTTGCTCAGGCATTGTTTGGCAGTCCCGATATTATTCTTATGGACGAGCCTACAAACAACCTTGATGTTGAGGCTGTGTCGTGGCTTGAGGATTTCCTGCTTGATTTTGAAGGTACGGTTATAGTTGTTTCGCACGACCGTCATTTTCTCAATACGGTATGCACTCATATTGTGGATATAGATTATGGCAAAGTTAAAATGTATGTAGGCAACTACGAGTTCTGGTACGAGTCATCTCAGCTTATTCAGCAGATGATAAAACAGCAAAACAAAAAGGCTGAAGATAAAATAAAAGAATTGCAGAGTTTTATTGCTCGATTCTCTGCTAATAAATCGAAATCAAAGCAAGCAACATCAAGAAAGAAACTTCTCGACAAATTAACAGTGGAAGAACTCCCGGCATCGTCAAGACGTTATCCATGGGTTGGATTCAATATGGACAGAGAACCCGGAAAAGAGATTCTCGAAGTTGAGGGAATCAGCAAAACCATTGATGGCGAAAAACTCCTCAATAACGTTACGTTCAGACTCGAAAAAGGCGATAAGGTTGCTTTCCTTTGCGAAAACGAAAACTCTGTTTCTGCTTTGTTCGATATTATAACAGAAAAAATCCAGCCCGATACAGGCAGATTCAAATGGGGAAGTACAATCACGCAGTCATATTTTCCGAAGGATAACAGCGAGTTTTTTGATGGCTGTGACATGACTCTTCTTGATTGGCTCTCGCAGTACAACAACTCCAACGACCGTACGGAATCATATTTGCGTGGATTTTTGGGTAAAATGCTGTTTTCGGGTGATGATGTTTTCAAGCCTGTTAATGTTCTTTCAGGCGGTGAGAGAGTCAGATGTATGCTTTCGAGAATGATGCTTTACGGCTCAAACGCACTCATTCTTGACCAGCCGACAAACCATCTTGACCTTGAATCTATAACGGCAGTCAATAACGGACTCTGTGCGTTTAAGGGAATTGTTCTTTTTGCATCGCATGACCACGAGTTTATACAAACTGTCGCCAATAGAATTATCGTTATTGAGGACACCGGCATCAAAGATATAACTTACAGCTATGATGAATATATAGAAGCTAAAAAAGCCGAAAAGATGAATAAGTAATCAAATTGACAAAAAGGGGCTGTTAAAAAACAATAGTCCCTTTTGTTGCTTTTTTTCTTCTTCTTTTTTTTGAAAAAAAAAGAAGCAAAAAAAACTTTTACTATATAAATTTTATGTTGTTCAATAAATATTTTTACACAATTAAAGTTTTTTGGAAAGGGTTTGGGAAAACCTTTTTTTCAAAAAAGGTT
>CACXHC010000024.1 GCA_902767285.1 uncultured Ruminococcus sp. | reverse complement strand
TTTTAGTAAATTCTATACAATTAAAGTTTTTTGGAAAGGGTTTGGGAAAACGTTTTTTTCAAAAAAGGTTTTCCCAAGAAAATCCAATTTTTCACAGCACCATTTTTAAATTCCCAAAGCAGATTTTAGATCATCGATTTTGTTGAGTTTTTCCCACTCAACACCGAGATCCTCTCTGCCGATATGACCGTAACTTGCAAGCGGTCTGTAAATCGGGCTGCGGAGTTTCAGATTTTTAATTATGGCACTCGGACGCAAATCGAATACTTTTTCAACAGCAGCTGAAAGTTTGTCATCATCGACCTTGCCTGTTCCGAAAGTATCAACCATTATCGATACGGGTTTAGCAACGCCGATTGCATAAGCGAGCTGAACTTCGCACTTATCTGCAAGACCTGCACCAACAATATTTTTTGCGACGTGTCTTGCAGCGTAAGCCGCACTGCGGTCTACTTTTGTGGGGTCTTTTCCGCTGAAAGCTCCGCCGCCATGTCGTGAATATCCGCCGTAAGTATCAACAATTATTTTTCTGCCGGTAAGTCCGCTGTCGCCAACGGGTCCACCTATAACAAATCTTCCCGTAGGATTAATGAAATATTTTGTATTTTTGTCAAGAAGTTCTGACGGAATAACGGGTTTAACGACATTTTCGAGCAAATCGCCTCTGATTTGGTTGAGTGTAACATAAGGGTCATGCTGAGTCGAAATTACAATTGTATCGATTCTAACGGGTTTTCCATCATCGTATTCAACCGTAACTTGAGTTTTGCCGTCCGGACGAAGATAACCGAGAGTTTTGTCTTTTCTTACCTCGGCGAGTCTTTTTGCAAGTTTATGAGCAAGTGAAATAGGCATTGGCATAAGTTCAGGAGTTTCGTTGCAGGCAAAACCGAACATCATGCCTTGATCTCCGGCACCGATAGTGTTATTATCATCAAGCTGACCATCTTTTTTCTCATAGCTTTCATTAACGCCCATAGCAATATCGGGGGACTGGTTATCTATGGAAGTAATAACGGCACAAGTGTTTCCATCAAAACCGCATTCGGGGCGGTCGTAGCCGATTTCGTTCACAACTTTTCTTACGACCGTATTAATATCAACGTAACAATTAGTAGAAATTTCGCCCATAACGTGTATCATACCGGTTGTTGCCGTGACCTCGCAGGCAACATGAGCATTGCTGTCCAGCGATAAAATCTCGTCCAAAATGGCATCGGATATTTGGTCGCACACTTTATCAGGGTGTCCTTCCGTCACCGATTCCGACGTAAAAAATTTTCTTGCCATAAATAAGGCTCCTTTTATAGATATTTTGGTGTCAAACATGATTATAACACATACAAAATTTTTTTAAAGTTACAATTTTGTAATTTAATTTGGTTTCCAGTATTTGATTCCCCAATTTTCAAAATTCCATTCTTCCATATAATTGTTGCACTCGTAGTCGATATAGTAGATTAGTCCGTTTTGAACAACAAAATTTGTCGGATAGTAATCTATATTCATTCCGGCAGATTTGGCAAGTGATGCCATTTCTCTTACTTGTTCTATAAATGGTTCAACCAAAATTCCGTTTTGAACCATATCCGAAATAGTATCTCCCTCTATATATTGTTTGACGATTCGTTCGTTTGCAATATCAATATCTATCATCTTTGGTATTCTGATACCTGCATTGAGGAGTCGTTGATAATCATTCCTCTCGGATTCGATTTTATTACCGAATGTATAATAATCGCAAGGCTCGTGATGTATTTGCTTTAGTACGACTTGTTGTCCGTCACGTTCAGCGAGATACGAATATCCGCCCTTGCCTTTGCCAAGAAGTTTTATTATTTTGTATTCGATTGAATTTACAAAAAGTGTTTTTTCCATAAATTGTATATCCTTATGATTTCAATGCCAATGACGCATTTTTGAATTTACTATCGTAAGTAACGTCTTTTATTTGTTCTATAAAATTTGGAAAATGGATTTTATCGTATTCATCTCTTAATTCAACTTCGAGTAATGCCATACCGTTCAGGATTTCCGGATTAGAAAAAATATCGACTTCCCAGTATTGATTTTCAAATATGAAGCAGTAGCGGTCTTTTTCTATGGTGATTCTTGCAGGATCGGCATTTGCGAGTTCTTTCAGATACTCTTCTTTTGATATGCGTTTTTCTATTTTGACTCGTTTCATACCATCGATAGTACGTTTGACAGTTTTAGTATATACATAATCGCCGTTTTCGCCTCTGCGACGAACTCTCACTTCGTCATTATTTCCGGAATTTAGGTATGTTTGAACGATTTTTACACGAGTGCAGTTTTCGATAGACTCAAGCTGATGAATATCGGGACATTTTATGAGATACTTGCGTTCTATCTCATATGGTTCAGGCTCACCGAGATAATGAGCGATTTCAGAAATAAGATGTGTGATTTTCTGGTTAAAATCGACCTTCTGATTATCTATTACTCTGAAATGTTGATGCCCCGACCATACAGAAATTATTTTTTTGTCAACGATTCTTGCTTCTTCGGGAGTTTCGGTACGGGCGGCATTATTTTCCTTTGAATAAAACTCCTCGGCACCGTTTGCGGCAGTTACAAGATGAAAAACAGCATCGTAGCTGTCACGCAGATTAGTTTCGCTGTACGAAAAATCCTCAAGCATTTTTAAAAACTCATCTTTGCCCATGTAGGCTTTAGCATCCATAGCACCTCTATCACAGATTATGAGTATTTTATCGGCATCCATATTTTTGGCGACATTTTCAAAAAATTTCTCTTTGTACATTTGGAGAGTAAATATGTATTTTTGGAATTCAAAACTTGAACGACAGCTTGTGTTATTAATTCCGCCGAGAGAGAGTTCAGTTGCGGTTTCCTCAATGATCAAAACAACATATCCTTTGTTTTTAAAATACTCCTGAACTTTAGAGATACCCGTAGATTTACCAGCACAAGGCCCGCCCGTAAGAACTATTTTTTTAATTTCCATACAACAAAAAGCTCCTTCCTTTAGTGATAATATTTTTGTAAATTCCATTTACATTCCTGTGCGATTTCCAAAAGTTCGTCCTCGTCAGCATTTTCGACACGGGCAACCTCCGACATCGCCGGCGATATTCCCGAAAAAGCCGCTGTACCGAAATAGTCCAGTAAATCATCTCTTAATTTTTCGTAATCGATTTCATACATTTAACGAACACCTCTTTCAAGTTGCCTTCATTTCCTTTTTCTTTATATACATACGCTGGTCTGCGAGTTTTTCGGCTTCTTCCAGCATATCGGTTTGCATTTCACAACAGGCATATCCGTAAGCAATCTGAAGTGGGATTGGTGGATTTTCATTTTTATTGTATTCCAAAATATACTTGTCCATTTTTGAGATTGCTTTTTCAACGCTCGAAATATTATTTTTATGAGTTATTACGATAAACTCATCACCGCCGGTGCGAAAACTGATTCCTATATCCGAAAAGCTGTCACGAATAATATGAGCTGCATTGATGATGTGTCTGTCACCCTCCGCATGACCATAAACATCGTTGACTTTTTTTAGAAAATTTATATCGAGCTGAACTACGACACAATCGGTGCGTGTACGGCGTATTTCGTCCTCTTTTTCATGGAATGCCGCACGATTGCCGAGTTCGGTAAGGCTGTCGGTATAAGCCAATTTTTTCATTAATTCGGTGCGGCCTTGTTCAACAGCTAATTTTGTACGCTCTCGCATAAGGTGTATTCCCATTATTACTATAAAAACAAAAACACCGATTCTTGTAAAAAAACTGGAAGCCAAATGACTATTAGGGAACAACCTATATCTAATCATGTCCCAAGTAACACCTACACCGGTGAATGACATTCCGACAATAACTTTGTGAAGAAACTCCGCATTGACAGTCCGCTTTTTTGAAGCTCTAACCATTAGATATATAGCCATAAACATAGCTACGGCAACATTGAAATGCGAGAACAAAAGCATATCTCGCACATCTTTTATGCCGAGTATAGATAGAGTTATCGTAATTACAAAATCTGAGGCGTTAAGCCCAAACAGAATGGAAAGCATTACAGGATTGCGGTAATTTGTAGCACTTGCCAAAAATGAAATCGGAAAATATGAAATAAAAATAAGACAAATGTAACTTGCAAATCTGACAATTTCGGGACGCTGAGTAAACACTTGGAGAATCAATGTATCGTTTGCCGACCATATACCCACAACTATGGCGAATCCTCCGAGCGAGAAGAAGTTCAGGGGGTTACCCTCATAAGAACGCAGAGTCGAGAACCCGATACAAAGCATCAGCACACCAAAAAGAACCATTAGATCTCCTCGGAAACTTATCCAAGCTTGACTAATCGTTCCTAAAATGATAATATCAAATAGGGTGATGAAATTGGATTTATA
>CACXHC010000023.1 GCA_902767285.1 uncultured Ruminococcus sp. | reverse complement strand
CTATTTCCGGTGATATCGGCGACACAGGTATTGCAGTTCTCTTTGATGGATCAGACCCCGATCCGGTTCCATCTGATACAGATAAACCCGTTGTTACAGATAGCGACAAACCCATTGTTATAACAACAGGTGTTAACGTTTACTTCGACAACTCCTCTTACAACTGGAGCAACGTATTTGCTTATGTTTATGACGAAAGCTCGGGTACAGCTAAAGAACTCGCAAAATGGCCCGGCAAGAAAATGACAGATAAGAGTCCTTCCGGTTACTATGTTCTTAACGTAGGCGACCTCGGAAATGGACAGGTAATCTTCAGTGACGGTTCAGGCGATGCAAGCAAGAGATACCCGGCAGATATGGAACCCGGACTCAAGCTCAGCGGCAAATCTCACCTCTTCTCCGCAGGCAATAACTGGAAAGAGTTCGAGGACGAGACAAAGACAACCGACAGCGACAAGCCTGTTGTTACAGATAGCGATAAGCCCGTTGTTACTGACAGTGACAAACCCGATGACGGTAAAGTAGAAGTTCTCGTTGGCGATGCAAACCAAGACGGTAAGATAAGCCTCAGAGATGCATCTCTCACACTCAAAGCATCGGTTGGCAAAGCTACACTCTCAACCGGAGCAGCAGCGGCAGCAGACGTTAACGCAAGTGCATCTATTGACGCAGCAGACGCTCTCGCAATCCAGAGATATGACATCGGTATTGCATCTAATGACATCGGCACAAAGCAGAAGAGAGTTATGTTCCAGTAATTCCAAATCATTAGAACAGTAAAGTAGTATGAAGAATCCCCCGAACGGTGTATCCGGTCGGGGGATTTGTATTTTTATAAAAAACAGAAATAAAAAACAAAAAATCTTTACATTCCTAATCCGCTGTTGTTGTATGCTTTTTGATTTTCGATACTTTCGGCCATAAGTTTTTGCATAAGTGATTGTTTTTTCTGTTTAGCGGGTTTAACTTTTTTGCCACGATATTTCTCGGCAGCCGCCCATGCTTTTTTGAGGTCGTCAGACATTTCACGCTTGATAGCTTCTTTTTGATTTTCGTCCACTATTGAGTTAAGAATTACAATGGTGATAAGGGGGCGGGTGTCAATATCTCCGTAAGAATACTGAGCGGATAATATCTCAGCTAATTTATCGATTTCATCGGAATCGCCCGAGGACATAAGAGCTTTTACTTTTGGCAGAATATGTTCTTTTGTGAATGTTACTGCACGGAAATCTTCGTATGAATCTTGTTCTTCACGAATTTCGTCACGAAGTTCGGGGAAAACGGCTATAAGTCTTTTGGAAAAGAAAACGGGATCGCCGTTGCCCTCGTCGCTGTCTTTTTTCTTTTTCTTTTTGGAGCGGTTTGCTTGTTTGAATACGGGAGCCGAAACATTTTCTGCGAAATCGTTTCCAATAGAGTC
This sequence comes from uncultured Ruminococcus sp., assembly GCA_902767285.1. Lineage (GTDB taxonomy): Bacteria > Bacillota > Clostridia > Oscillospirales > Acutalibacteraceae > RUG592. The sequence goes on along the minus strand of CACXHC010000023.1, from coordinate 6,486 downwards.
GGCTTCTTTTTCGGAATCGGTTGCGGGGTCGAACATCCATGTAGCGATAGTTTTCCACTCGTTATCGGGTGAGCCGTCAACCATATCGCACGAACGCATAACCATATGTTTTTTATCTTTAAAATAAATTACCGAATATGCGGTGGATTCGCCTGTATATAATGTAACAAGTTCGTTTGAGTCGGTGCTTGCAACGTTTTGTCTTTTATACTCTTGCTGAGTGAGGGCGTTTTCGACTTTTTTGTTGACAATTTCAAAAGCCTTTTCGATTGATGCCATATAATTCTTTCCTTTCTTTTTTTATAAATATAAGCAAAAAGCGGTTTTCCAATCATCCAAAATAGATTATACCTTATATTTTTGAATTTGTCACTACTTTTGCGGGGATTTTTTTTATAATATAATTGCAACTCGTTGTAATTTATGGTAAAATAAGAATTACAGTTGTGATTTCGGAGGTTTTTTTATGTCAAGTCAGCCAATAGGCGTTTTTGATTCGGGTTTGGGAGGTCTTACAGCTGTAAAACAGCTCAGATCCATTATGCCACATGAAAACATTGTATATTTCGGAGATACGGGCAGAGTACCTTATGGTAACCGAAGTGTTTCGACTATAAGCCGATACGCAAAACAAGACGCTCGCTTTTTGCTGAGTCATAATGTAAAGATGGTGATAGCGGCTTGCGGTACGGTAAGTTCGACAGTACTTGATTTGGGTGATGTTCTGCCTGTTCCGTACATTAATGTAATAATCCCGACAGCAGCGGCAGCGGTAGAAGCTACCAAAAACGGAAAAATCGGCGTTATAGGTACAAGAGCTACGATAGGGAGTTGCTCGTACAAAAAGGAAATAGAGAAAATAGACCCCAAAATTCAAGTAATACAGAGAGAATGTCCATTATTTGTTCCGATAGTTGAGGAAGGGTTCATTTCTCCTGATGACCCTATAGCCAAGCTGACTGTTGAGAGGTATCTTTCGGACATGAAAGCTCAGAATGTGGATACGGTAATTCTCGGCTGTACACATTATCCGATACTCAAGCAAGTTATTGGCGAGTTTGTGGGTGAAAGCGTGAAGCTAATCGACAGCGGTAAAGAAACCGCCATATATGCCTCAAAATTGCTGAAAAAAGAGAATATGCTCAACAAAAGCGATTCGGCAGGCGAGTGCAGTTTTTTTGTGAGTGACAGAACGGAAGATTTTACAAATACTGCATCTATTTTCTTAAATTCAAATATCGGCGATAACGTTACCAGAGTTGATATTTGGAATTTTTAGCGGAAAGAGTGATAATTTGGATAATAAATATGTAATATCAATATCGGGAACTCAAAAAATCGATGATGAGATTTCGACACAAAATGTCATGACAGAGGCGGAGTATACCGAGATTGACGGAAAGCAGATAATCAAATATAAAGAGTTTGTATCCGATGATGAAGAGGGCGATTCGGTGATAGATATCGAGATCACCATCGAAAACGGAATCATAACTTTACAGAAGGGCGTTGCCGGCAGTGAAGGCATGATGATATTTGAGAAGGAAAAACTACACACAAGCGTATATATATCTGAAGTTCTTCCTATTACGGTAAATGTTTTCACGCACGGAATATGCAACGAAATATCTGTTGACGGCGGAAGACTTGAAATAGAATATGTTGTTGATTTTGACGGAACATTTGAAACGGAAAATCATATTGTCATAATTCTCAAAAAGACGGAGGAGAAAAAAGATGTCTGAAATAGCTATAAATGCGGTAGCTGATTTAAGAACCGCAATAAATGAGGCTTTTCAAAAAGCAATATCAAACGGAGATTTGGCGAATGCAGATATACCCGAATTTACCGTTGAGATACCGGCTGATAAGAAAAACGGTGATTTTGCTACAAATGCCGCTATGGCAGGAGCAAAGGCATTTCGTTCGGCACCGAGAAAAATCGCTGAAGCATTAGTTAAAAACATTGACTTATCAAACACCTACATGAAATCCTGTGAGATAGCCGGCCCCGGATTCATCAATTTTTTTCTTGCACCTAATTACTATTCCGATGTGCTGAAAGAGGTAATCACGAAGGGCGAAAAATACGGCAGAAGTGATTTCGGAAAAGGCGAGAAAGTGATGGTCGAGTTTGTTTCGGCGAATCCGACAGGGCCTATGCACATGGGCAACGCAAGAGGCGGAGCATTAGGCGATTGTCTGTCGGCAGTTCTTGATGCTGCCGGATATGACGTTTGGCGAGAATTTTATGTTAACGATGCCGGAAATCAAATCGAAAAATTTGCCATGTCATTGGACTATCGTTTTATGCAGGCGGTGAATGGTGAAGATTCGGTGGAATTTCCGGAGGACTGCTATCAGGGTGAGGACATAAAAGAGGCGGTTGCTCTTTTTGTATCGGAGCATGGCACAGATTTAATAAATGCTGATGAATCCGAACGCAGAAAAGCTCTTGTTGATTTTGCTTTACCTCGAAATATAGCCAAAATGCAGGCAGACATGAAAAAATACCGCATAGATTACGACAAATGGTTCATGGAAAGCGAGCTTCACAAAAGCGGAGCAATCAACGAAATTATCGATATTTTAAGAAGCAAAGACCTTACTTACGAAAAAGACGGTGCTGTGTGGTATAAAAACAAGCAAGTTGTAACAGAGCTTCTAAAATCTCAGGGCAAGACTGATGAGGAAATAGAGCGTCTGGAGCTGAAGGACGATGTTTTGATAAGAGCCAACGGAAATCCGACATATTTTGCGGCAGATATAGCTTATCACAAAAACAAATTCGACAGAGGATTCACCACGCTTATAGACGTGTGGGGAGCAGATCATCACGGACACGTTGCACGCATGAAAGGCTCAATGAATGCGATAGGCTACAACGGAGATAATCTCACAGTTATATTGATGCAATTAGTCAATCTTGTAAAGGACGGCAAACCCGTCAGAATGAGCAAGAGAACCGGAAAGGCGATTCAGCTCGGCGATTTGCTGGACGAAGTGCCTGTTGACTCGGCACGTTTTTTGTTCAACACACGAGAATCAAACTCAACAATAGATTTTGACCTTGATCTTGCGGTAGTACAAGACAATCAGAATCCGGTTTACTATGTGCAGTACGCTCATGCAAGAATATGCAGTATTTTGAAGAAACTCGAGGACGAGGGAATAACGATTCGTACTTGTACAGATGAAGAACTTCAACTTCTCACAGCTCCCGAAGAGATTGAACTCATAGACCATCTGGCAGCATACACAAAGGAGATAATCTCATCGGCAAAAAGCTACGATCCCACCAAAATAACAAAGTACGTTACACAACTCGCAACGCTGTTCCACAAATTCTATAATGCGTGCAGAGTAAAAGGCGAGGACGAAAAGTTAATGCAAGCAAGACTTTCGCTGTGCGTTGCCGTTAAAATCGTCATTAAAGCAGTGCTTGAAATGTTCAAAATAACCGTACCTACATTTATGTAATTTCAGGGGCTGCCGCCCCCGAACCCCTGCTTTCTCAGGGGCTGCCGCCCCTGAAACCCTGCTTTCTCGGGGGCTGCCGCCCCCGAACCCCTGCTTTTTCAGGGGCTGCCGCCCCTGAAACCCTGCCTTCTTTTTTTTGAAAAAAAAAGAAGCAAAAAAAACTTTAATTGTATAAGTTTTTTGTGTTCAAGTAATTTTTCGCAAACTGAACAAAATCCGACTGCAAACAACGCAGTCGGATTTTGTTTCTATTGCCGTTGGCATGAACCATGATAATAGGCAAGAAAAAAAGGAAAAACTCTAATTAAAGTTTTTTGCGTCGCTTTTTTTCAAAAAAGCGACCGAGGGGTTTGGGGGCGAGTAGCCCCCAACAAAGGGAAAGAGGCAGAGTTGCGAAAACTCTGCCCCAAGGGGAAAGAAAAATATGAAAAAGGAAAAATTCTAATTAAAGTTTTTTTGCATCGCTTTTTTTTCAAAAAAAGCGACCGAGGGGTTTGGGGGCGAGTAGCCCCCAACAGTAGGCGGGCAGCCTTCAAAAAAAATTAACCTTCTTGTTCAGCTTTTCTCATTTCGATAATTTTGTCAGCGACGTTTTGGGGAGCGGGTTCATATCTTACAAAATCGAAAGTAAAGGAACCTCTGCCCTGAGTACACTGTCTGAGGAAAGTTGAGAAGTCGTGCATTTCAGCCATGGGAACTTCGGCTTCGATTGTTTGGTAACCGGGTTCCGAGGGATTCTGACCAAAAGGTCTGCCGCGGCGTTTAGTAATATCGCCGATAACTGCACCAACGTTCACTTCGGGAACAGTCACTTTGAGAGAGCCTATTGGTTCGAGAAGAACGGGCGATGCTTTAGGCATACCGTTTTTGTATGCTATCGCTGCGGCAGTTTTGAACGCCATTTCCGATGAGTCAACAGGGTGATAAGAACCATCATAAAGAGTGGCTTTGAGTCCAACAACGGGATACCCTGCAAGCGGGCCTTTCGAGATGCTATCTCTCAAGCCTTTTTCAACTGCCGGGAAGAATCCTTTCGGTACAGAACCGCCGACAACTCTTTGGTCGAAGAGGAGATCTTCGCCGTCATACGGCTCAAACTCTATCCAAACATCACCGAACTGACCGTGACCGCCGGACTGCTTCTTGTGTCTGCCTTGTACCTGAACTTTGGATCTGATGGTTTCTCTGTATGCAACTTTCGGAGTGTCGAGAACAACTTCTATACCGTATTTGCTCTTGAGTTTCGAAACAACAACGTCAATATGCTGTTCGCCTAAACCGGAGATTATCATTTGATGTGTTTCGTGATTGTGAGAGTAAATGAGGGTTTTATCTTCTTCGCAAAGTTTCAAAACGCCTTGAGCAACTTTATCTTCTTCGCCCTTCTTCTTCGGAGCGATTGCCATTGAGTAAGTGGGGAGAGGATAGTCAATTCCTTCGAGAGTAACTTTTCTTATAGGTGAGCAAAGTGTATCGCCTGTATTTGTGTTGAGAAGTTTTGCAACACAGCCTATATCACCGGCACCAACAAAAGAAACGTCCTCTTGCTTTTTGCCTCTCGGAATCATAACTTTTGTGACTCTCTCAGCCTCGCCGGTACGCATATTTACAAGCGGAGTCGAAACCGATACTTTACCCGAAAGTACTTTGAAATAAGAAAGTTTGCCTACAAATGGGTCTGATACCGTTTTGAATACAAGTGCCGCTGTTGCCGCATTTGTGTTTACAGCGATTTCCACAGGCTCGCCGTTGGGGTCGGAGCCAATCTCGCCGCCATTAGCCGCTGCGTTTGGAGCAAGCCATACAAGACTGTTGAGGAACTGGTCTATACCGTAAGTGAGTTGAGCATCACCGCAGAAAACAGGATAAATAGTACCGTCTTTAACACCCTGAGAAACACCCATGATGATTTCTTCGGGAGTGAACTCTTCGCCTTCACAGAATTTGTCCATAAGCTCTTCGCTTGTTTCGGCAACGGCTTCCTTTATAGCTGTGCGGAGTCCCTCAAGACGGTCGCCCATATCGGGGAGCGGAACTTGTTTTACAGTGCCGTTCTCGTATTTATATGCTTTGTAATCAAAAAGATTAACGTATGTGTTAGCCTGTCCGTTTTCGATGTAGGGAACAACTATCGGACAAACATTTTGCTTAAATGTTGTTTTGAGTGTTTCAAAAACACGGTAAAATCTTGCACTCTCGTCACAAAGACCGTTTACAAAGAAAATTTTCGCAAGTCCCTGCTTGCTTGCAAGTTTAAATGCTTTTTCTGTACCTATATTTACGCCGTTTTTGCCCGAAACAACTATAACGGCACTGTCGGCGGCTCTCATACCTTCATAAAGACCGCCTTGGAAGTCGAGCAATCCGGGAGTATCTATAATGTTGATTTTGTTGCCTTTCCACTCCATGGGAGCTATTGATGATACTACGGAAACTTTTCTCTTTATTTCTTCGGAATCGAAATCAAGAACTGTGTTTCCATCCTCAATTTTGCCGAGTCGGTCGGTTGCACCCGAAAGATAAAGCATAGCTTCCGCAAGTGATGTCTTTCCGCAAGAACCATGTCCGGCTAAAGCAATATTGAATATCTTATTTGGTTCGTACTGTTTCAATTTTAGTAACTCCTTTCGTTTTTTGGTACTCATTTTTAATATTTGTTCTTTTAATTATTTTTGTAGTGATTTATTTAGATGGTTTGTACATAAAAAATAACAATTATATGTACCAAATAACCATTACGCAAACATTACAAATAATAATTCCCACCAATTATCAATTATATCATACTTGCACAAAAAATCAACGTTTAATTATAAAAAAAATCAAAATTAACCGATTGCACTAAATTGTCCGCTGTTTGTTGTCTATTTTACCCAACTTCAGTAAGAGCTTTTAGGGAAGGGGCGTGGGTGCTGTGAAAAATTGGCTTTTCTTGGGAAACCCTTTTTTGAAAAAAAGGGTTTCCCAAACCCTTTCCAAAAAACTTTTTTTATGGTAGAGTAGGTT
>CACXHC010000022.1 GCA_902767285.1 uncultured Ruminococcus sp. | reverse complement strand
CTCAGAGAGGAAGGCTTTTTGGCTCCCTCTCCGAGGGAGCTGTCAGCGAAGCTGACTGAGGGAGTAATTCAAAACATCGTTAGGTTAAAATGCCGGAGGTGTAATAAGCAAGCCTGTTGTTTCGTCAAGTCCGAAAATAATATTCATGTTTTGGATTGCCTGACCTGCCGCACCTTTGACCATGTTATCTATTGCCGATATTGCGATAAAAGTGCCTGTTCTGGAGTCCACAAAAACAGAAACATCACAGTAATTCGAGTATTTGATATTATGAATATCGGCGTTTTGACCGTCATTAAGAAATCTTACGAACGGTTCGTTTTTATAATAATCTTCGTAGGCAGAGCGAATTTGAGCTTTTGTTACTCCGTCTTTGAGTTTTGCGTAGCAAGTTGCGAGAATCCCTCTGTTTATCGGCAGAAGGTGCGGAACAAACGTTATTTTAATGTTATCTTTTCCGCTGAGTTTGCATAAAGTCTGTTCGATTTCGGGAGTATGGCGGTGAGATGCAACTTTATATGCATGAAATCCCTCATTTAAATCGGGATAATGAGTTCCTTGCGAAAGTCCTCGTCCGGCACCCGTTACACCGCTCTTGCAGTCGGCGATGATTCCGGTTAATTCAATAAAATCGTTTGCGACAGCCGGAGCAAGTGCCAGCGGAACGCAAGTTGTATAACAGCCCGGATTTGCGATTAATTTTGTTGTTTTGATTTTATCTCTGAAAAATTCGGGCAATCCGTAAACGGCTTGTTTATGTAGATCTTTGTCAATGAAATTTCCGCCGTACCATTCGTGATACTCGTCCTCGCTTTCGAGTCGGAAATCTGCACCTAAATCGATAAATGCTTTTCCCTGCGAAATACATTTTGCCCCGAGTTCCTGCGAAAGTCCGTGCGGAAGAGCAGCAAAAATAACATCGCTTTTTTCAACAACGGAGTCGGCATTTTCGCACACCATATCATTTATGCCAAAATAGGCGGGATAAATGTCACTCAGCTTTTTTCCTTCAAATGATACCGAGCTTACGGCGACAACTTCGGCTTGCGGGTGAGCGTTGATAAGTCGAACAAGCTCTGTTCCTGCGTAACCTGTTGCACCGACTATTCCTGCTTTTATCATTTTGATTACTTCCCTTCGATAATATTTTTCAATCTTTCGGCATTTTTTCGGACATTATCGGGACACGGGCCACCTTGAGAACGTCTTTCATAAGCACATTTTTCAAGACCGATAGCCTCATAAACTCCCTCATCAAAAATATTACAAACTTTCTTATATTCTTCTATCGGGAGTGTTTCGAGCGTGAGTCCTTTTTCGATGCACAAAGCGACAATTTCGCCTGTTGCTTTGTATGCGTCACGGAACGGAAGTCCCTTTTTTACAAGATAATCCGCACAGTCGGTAGCGTTTATGAATCCGCCTGCCGCTGCTTTTCTCATATTCTGCGGAATAACTCTCATTGTATCGAGCATGGGGGTAAAGGCAGTAAGGCACATTTTCACGGTGTCGATAGCGTCAAAAATGGCTTCTTTATCCTCTTGCATATCTTTGTTGTAGGCGAGCGGAATACCTTTCATGACGGTAAGCAAGCCCATTAAATCGCCGAAAACTCTGCCCGATTTTCCTCTGACGAGTTCGGCTATATCGGGATTTTTCTTTTGAGGCATTATGCTCGAACCGGTTGAAAAAGCGTCATCAAGTTCAATAAACTTAAATTCCCAACTGCACCACATGATTATTTCTTCTGAAAATCTCGAAAGATGAACCATAATTATTGATAAAACTCCGGCGAGTTCGATACAGTAATCTCTGTCGGAAACACCGTCGAGAGAATTTTCGGTTATATTGTCAAATCCGAGAAGATTTGCGGTGATTGTTCGGTCAATCGGATATGTAGTACCAGCCAAAGCACCACTGCCGAGGGGCATGGAGTCCATACGCTTTTTGCAGTCTGCGAGTCTGCTGAGATCTCTCAAAAGCATTTCGCCGTAAGCCAAAAGATGATGACCGAATGTTATCGGCTGGGCTCTTTGAAGATGGGTATATCCGGGCATTATTGTATCGGCATATTGTTCGGCTTTTCCACAGATAACCAGCACCAATTCTTTTACAAGAGCAGTAATTTCATCGGCTTGTTTTTTTAGATAAAGTTTTATGTCAACGGCAACTTGGTCATTTCGACTGCGGGCGGTGTGGAGACGCTTGCCTGTATCGCCCAGACGTTTAGTTAATTCGCCTTCGATAAATGTATGAATATCCTCACAATCGAAATCTATTTTAAGACTGCCGTTTTCGATATCAGCCAAAATCCCCTTGAGTCCTTCGCCGATTTTTTCGGCATCTTCTTTTGATATAATACCACATTCGCCGAGCATTTTTGAGTGAGCGATACTTCCTTCTATATCTTCACGAAATAATCTGCTGTCGAATGATATAGACGAGTTGAAATCATTGGTAGTTTTGCTGAGAGATTTTTGAAATCTTCCTTTCCAAAGCTGCATATTTTGTTCACCTCATTATTTTTGAGCATAGTTGGTAAAAACGTTTTACGGGAGGGCGAAAACACCCTCCCTTTAAAAAGACTGTTCAATTAAAGACCTTTTTTCTTAGCCTGAACTTTTATCGGAAGTCCGAAAAGATTAATGAATCCTGCGGAATCGTTCTGGTCATAAACTTCGTCCTCGTCAAAGGTAGCAATATCTTCATCGTAGAGCGAGTACGGAGATGTAACGCCTGCATCGATGATATTTCCTTTGTAGAGTTTGAATGTAACATCGCCGGTAACAGTCTGCTGAGTGCTGTCAACGAAAGCGGAAAGGGCTTCACGCAACGGAGTGTACCACTGACCAAAATAAACAAGCTCGGCAAAACGGTTTGCGACATTCTGCTTATAATGAAGTGTATCTCTGTCAAGGCAGATTTCCTCAAGTTTTGCGTGAGCCGCATAAAGAATTGTTCCGCCGGGAGTTTCGTAAACGCCTCTTGCCTTCATACCGACGAGACGATTCTCGACCATATCGACAATACCGATACCGTTTTCGCCACCGAGTTTGTTGAGTTTCTTCACGATTTCAACAGCATCGAGTTTTTCGTCATCGATAGCAACCGGAACACCTTTTTCAAATGAAATTTTAACATAAGTCGGCTTATCGGGAGCTTGTTCAGGCGATACACCCAACTCAAGGAAACCTTCTTTGTTATACATAGGCTCATTTGCGGGATTTTCAAGGTCAAGACCCTCGTGCGAAAGATGCCAAAGGTTCTTGTCTTTTGAGTAGTTTGTTTCTCTGTTTATTTTAAGAGGAATATTTTTTGCTTCGGCATAAGCGATTTCATCTTCTCTCGACTTAAACTCCCATGTTCTCCAAGGAGCGATAATAGCCATATCGGGAGCGAAAGCTTTTATTGTAAGCTCAAAACGAACCTGATCATTTCCCTTACCTGTGCAACCGTGGCAGATAGCGTCTGCACCTTCGGCTTTTGCGATTTCGACAATTCTTTTTGCGATGATCGGTCTTGCGAAAGAAGTACCGAGCAAATATTTATTTTCGTAAACTGCACCTGCCTTAAGAGTAGGCCAAATAAAATCTTCGACAAATTCTTTGTTAAGATCTTCGATATAAAGTTTTGACGCACCTGTTGCAATAGCTTTTTCTTCCAGACCGTCGAGTTCGGTACCCTGTCCGACATCACCGCTTACAGCGATAACTTCGCAGTTATTGTAATTCTCCTTAAGCCACGGGATTATGATAGAAGTATCAAGACCGCCCGAGTATGCGAGAACGACTTTTTTAATATCCTCTTTTGATTTAGCCATTTTGAAAGACCTCCGAATAAAAAATTTTTTTCGATAAACAATGTCACGGTATAATTATACACCGAATATGCAAAAAATCAAGTGCGATTTGCATATTTATTCATTTTTATGCAGATTATTATGAATATTTCGCATATTTGTATTATAAGATGTAAAAAATGTCAAAAGGCAAATAACATCTCAACACATATTCTATCAAAAAACTTGATGTTTTTCAAGTTTTTTTACTATAAATGAGCAAAAAAATAAAACTTTTTCTCTTCTTTTTTT
>CACXHC010000021.1 GCA_902767285.1 uncultured Ruminococcus sp. | reverse complement strand
CCTTGTGGATGGGCAGAGAAGAAACGGAAAACATTGTAAGAAAGCTGGTCGCAGGATTCAAGGAGTATGATACGATTCCCGATAAGAGATTCTACGCTCTTTTTGATCCGAGAAAGGTTCCCGCAGATGCACGTGTGGATTTTGTTTACACACCAACCTATTTTGCTTGCGCTATTATAATATGCGCTGTGAGCGAATATGAGGATTTGTTGGAGGATGAAGCCATCAGGGAAACACTTTATTACGGTCTGAACGGCTGCACCGGACGTAAGTTTCTCGGAGCCGGTTATGATGATATCGACGGCTTTTTGGATGCGATGGAGATATTTGCCCAATGTGATGTTATGGGTTTTGTTACTCGGTTCCCTGAGTTTAATCCGTTGTTCAATGCTGCGATAAATGAAGCAGTAACTTATTTGCAGGATGGTCTTTGCAGCGGTAAGGTGAAAGACCCGTGGAACGGACATTCATATGAGGACAAAGCCAAGCCTATTCTTGAGCTGTTAACAAACAAAGAAATCGACAAAGTAAATCTGTTCGTTTACGGAACCTTGATGAAAGGTCAAAACGCAAATCCTTTGCTCGGTGACTGTGAATACAAGGGTAAATATATTCTGAAAGATCACGCTATGTTTAACCTCGGAGCTTATCCCGGTATCGTCGCTCGAAAGGGCGAAAGCGTAGGCGGCGAGGTATATTCGATCAATCCGGATATTATTCCTGACTTGGATAGATACGAGGGCGAAGGTCAATTATTCGTAAGAAAAGACGTCACTGTATCGAATGATACGGAGAGTATTAAAGCAATTGTATATGTATACAATCACGACGTTTCAGGCGCAAAAATGATGCGCACTATGTGGGGCTTGTGTGATGAAGATGAGATATGGTATGCCTGCTATGGATCAAATCTTTCCGAGGAAAGATTCAGGTACTACATTGAAGGTGGAACGTGCAATCAGAACGGAGTGACTTATCCAGGCTGTTCGGACAAAACAACGTGGTCAGACGAGACGATGTCAGCGTTTGAGGGAGAGCTTTATTTCGGTAACAAAAGCGGTTCGTGGAATGGTAAGGGCGTAGCTTTTTATGATCCCGACGTTAAGGGCGTAACCTTTATGCGTTTATACAAAATCAAGTTTTCACAATTCTGTGACTTGCGCAGAATGGAAGGCGCTTCGCCAAATTGGTACGGCAGAATCGTTTGTCTTGGAGTAAAGGATAACACTCCGATCTATACGCTGACAAGCGAAACAAGGTGTCCGGCTAATACACCGTGCAGAGCGTATCTTAAACTATTAGCCAATGCTATGAGGAATGAGTTGGAATTAACGGATGAAGCGGTTTTAAATTTGATTATTAATGCGGTGACGGCAGGATAACAAATATACGATTTCAATTATGTCGCCCTATCGTTCTTGTGTATTTTACAAATATATAAAAAATACTGAAATTATTTCTCGAATACTACAAACTAATTCTTGACAATATACAATATATATGTTATTCTTATTACAAGAAATATTGTATCAGGATGTGATAATATGAAGAAAGAGGAAACAAACAGAGAAAGATTTGTAAGAATAGCTGAATCAAGAACACAAAAAATCATTGATATGCTTGAACTCCTCGGAAACTGTTCTAATCCATACAGTTATGAATACACAAAAAAAGATGTTGAAAAGATGTATGGAGCAATAGAAGCAGCGTTAAAAGAGAGTAAAGCGAGATATAATGAGCCTAAAAAGAAGGATAGTAAGTTTAAGTTTTAGGATGGTGTAAAAAATGGATAAAAAACAACTATTATTTGATTTATTTAACGCTGAAAGTTCTTTAAATGTTCACGAAATTGTGGTTCGTTATGGACTGGATTCTTCAGAAAATTGGCATCCTTACGGTGATAATCAGAATAATGCCGGTACATTTGAAAACCAGCAGTCATCACCAGAAAATGCGCTCGTCGAAAAACTGACAAACTCCGTTGACGCTATTTTGATGAAGCAGTGCTATATTAGAGATATTGATCCAAAATCAAAAACCGACGCTCGTGTTCCTAAAGATATGGACGAAGCTATAGAACTCTTTTACGGAGTAAAAAACGGCAAATGGGAAAATGTTACAAGTAAGGATAGAAATGCTATCGCCCAAGACATTCAAATCATCCTTACCGGAGATAGAAAAACTCCGAATGTCGCTATTTTCGATTGCGGCGAAGGACAAAATCCGGATAGTTTTCCAAGCACATTTCTATCTATTGCTCACGGAAACAAAAATGATGTTCCTTTTGTCCAAGGAAAATATAATTTTGGTGCAACGGGTGCTGTTGTATTCTGCGGTGATGAGCAAAGATACCAAATGATTATTTCAAGACGAAACAGCGAACTGTCAGATGGAGATGGGAATATTGGATTTACACTTGTTCGCAGACACGTGTTAAGTCCAGAAGAGGAAAAATTAGTAAAGCTTACTTGGTATGAGTATCTTATTATTGATGGTTGTATTCCACGTATTCCGGCTGAACCACTTGATCTGGGATTGAATCGGAATGAACCTTTTGAAAGTGGTACTATTGTAAAAATGTATTCATACCAGTTGAGCAAACCTTCGGATGCAACATTAGATTTGTGGCGAGAATTGAACCCACTGTTATACGCACCGGCTATGCCAATCTTGATATATGAAAACAGAGGTTTTGGTGGACACTCGTCAACAAAGCTGATGCTTGGAAACAGAACAAGGCTTGCGCTTGATGATAAGGAAAAAATAGTTTTTCATAAGGATATGCAAACGACGCTGTTCAATAGCAATATTCCTATTAGTGTTTATATTTTTAACCGTGATACAAAAAATCCTGAATTCATAGGTGGAAAGTCTCTAATCTATACACTAAACGGTCAAACTCAAGGCGCTGAAAACAAATCTTTCATTTCACAAGATTTAGGTTTTAGAAATCTTAGGGAATATATGTTGGTTTGCGTTGATTGTTCACAAGTCGGAACAACTGCACGACAAGAGCTTTTTATGGCTTCTCGTGACCGATTAAAGCAAGGCAGATACTATAATGAACTCCGTGCAGATATTATTTCGCTTCTTAAGTCTGATTCTGACATTAGTCAAATGAATCAGGAATATAAAGGCAGAATCATTCGTGAAACTGGCGAAGATCGTGATTTGGTTGAATCAATCTTTTCTCAGTTAAAGGACAACAAAGAAATAAGAGGGATGTTTTCAGATTCAAAAGGAGCCTTTTCGTTCTTTAATAAGAAAACCCAAAAGCCGGTTACTCAGTCAAAAGAAAAGGGAAACGAAAAAGAGAAAAAGAAAAATTTTAAGAGATATCCATCAATCTTTAAGGTGAAGGGATTTGATAAAGACAACAAGGATTATATCAAAGCAATTAGAAAGGGCAGTAAAGGAAAAATCACACTTGAAACAGATGTTGAAAATGACTTTCTTTCACGTTCGGAAGACAATGGTTCTTTAGAAATTACAACTCTGGATTATGGAAATCACGGCGGTTCTGGTGGTGGCCAACATTTACCGAGCGAAGACGGCAAAAAGCTAAAAGTACAAACTGCCGG
>CACXHC010000020.1 GCA_902767285.1 uncultured Ruminococcus sp. | reverse complement strand
TAAAACACCATTATGAAGTAATTCTATCACTATTTCCCCATTTTGTCAACCACTGTACAAAACTTGTCCACATGAAAAAAGAACACTTGCAAATTCACCGATAAATGATATAATTAAATAAAAATAAGTTGATGAAAGGCATTTTTTATATGTTGAAAAAAAACGATATTATTCCGCTCGAAATAGTGGATATAACCGGTCAGGGGAGCGGTATCGGCAGACTTAACGGCATGGCGGTATTTGTTCCCATGACGGCAGTCGGAGATATAATAAACGCACATATTTTAAAAGTCAAAAAAAATTATGCTTTCGGAAAAATCGAAAATATCGAAACTCCGTCAAATATGCGTATTACTCCCGATTGCGATTGCTATACTCAATGCGGAGGTTGTGTTTATCGTCATATTTCTTATGATGAAGAACTGAAAATCAAACAACGCCGTGTTTTAGATGCTCTTACCCGAATCGGCAAACTTTCCGATTTTAATATGCACAATATTATTGGGTGTGATACTCCCAACGGATACCGCAACAAAACGCAAATTCCTATTGGAAAAGACAAAAACGGCTTTGTGCAGATGGGGTTCTACGGAAGTCACAGCCACAGAATTACGGGAACAGGTGAATGTATGCTTCAAAACAAAGAATTTAATGAAATAGTTCTTTGTGTGAAAAAAATCATATCCGAAAATAATGTGAGCATTTATAATGAGGAAAATCACAAGGGGATTATGCGACATCTTTATATAAGACAAGGTTCGGTAAGCCGAGAAATTATGGTTTGCTTTGTTGTAAATTCCGATTCTTTACCATGTTCCGAAAAATTTGTAACTGCTCTCACAAATCTTAATAAAAATATAAAAAGCATTGTTCTTAACATTAACAAGGATAAAACAAACGTTATCTTGGGGAAACAGTGTAAAACTGTTTTCGGCTCCGATTTTATTACCGATGAATTATGTGGATTAAAATTTAACATCTCCCCTCTTTCGTTTTATCAAGTCAATCACGACCAAACAGAAAAATTGTACGCAAAAGCTCGTGAATATGCGGAACTTTCAGGCGATGAATTTCTCCTTGATCTGTACTGCGGAACCGGTACAATCGGATTATCTATGTCAACAGATGCAAAAAAAATTGTGGGAATAGAAATCATTCCTCAAGCCATAGATAACGCAATCGAAAATTCAAAAATAAATAATATATCAAATGCGGATTTTTACTGCATGGATTCGGCAGAGGCAGCTAAAAAATTTGTAAATAACGGTGAGCGTCCAGATGTAATCATCATAGATCCGCCAAGAAAGGGGTGTGATTTATCCGTTATAGAATCTATATGCAAAATGTCACCAAAAAGGATTGTTTATGTATCGTGTGAACCCGAAACTCTTGCGAGAGATCTCGCTGTTTTTGCCGAAAAAGATTATATTGTAAAAGATGTTGCTCCTGTTGATATGTTCCCTCGAACAGCCAGCGTTGAAACTGTCGTTAAACTTTGCAGAAAATCACAGTAATTTTATTTGGGTGTTTGCCTCAAATTCCAAATATATGATGCAGACAAACCATACGTTCAACAGCTTTATTAGCAGATTTCAAGTTGACATATAAAAATATTTTGTGTATAATGATTACATAAATTACAGTATATAGGAGGGTGTTTTTTATGAAAAAGCGATGCTTGGTTTTCGTTTTGGCAATATCACTTATAATAACATCTTTTGTTTCGGTCGATTCCTATGCTCTTCTTTCGTCATTAGAAGATGAAAATTTGCCAAAATGCGGATTGAAGGGTGTTGAAGTCTATAAAATCGATGACGAAACCGCCGAAAATCTGAAAAATGATTATTTGAGATCGTATCAAGAGAATCTCGCAAGTTCAACCGAAGGAGTTATTGATGTAGATGCCCGTGATTGGGGTATCTATGATGATGAGTACGGATATAATAAAATGACTTCTGCCGAGAAAACTTTATATCGCCGTATTGAACAAACAAGTATAGAATATATATCTGACAGCAATCTCGATGCTACTTATTTGCAGAAGTTCAATGTTTACATTACAAAGGAAATTCCGTACAGCGATTTGGGAATTTCCGAAGATAGAGCCGTTTCTGTTGCAACATGGTTCAAACATAATAATCCGCAGTACTATTTTTATCAAACACGATTTATACATTCATCTAAATCCGTATATATTTCAATTTATGATGCTTTCAGCGATGGCGATGACCGTGCCTCTGCCACCAATGAAGTTTTTGATGTCGTAGATGGTTGGGTAAACAAAGTAAATGATAACGCAATAACTACATACGAAAAAATCATTTATGCGAATGACCTTCTCTGCTCTGATTTATCATATAATGATAATGATTTCGACCAATCTCTGTACTCTGCGGCAGTACTAAAATCGACAGTTTGTGCAGGATATGCCGCTTCATTCTGTGTTGTTATGAATGCGTTGCTTATTCCGACTTCACTTATGACAAGCAATACTCACGGTTGGAATGTAACTAAATTCGATAACGGAAATTATTATGGTGTAGATGTAACATGGGGAGATTCTTTTGGAGATCACCGCATGATTGGCCTTGGCTCAAACGACCTGTGCAAATACGACAGCAGCAGTACAAGCTCCGAAAGCCATGTTGCTGTATCTCCCACAACTTTGTGGGGGCCGTCATATAACGAAACTTCTTATCAAAAAGGTGCTTTGGATGATCCTGCTCATGCTCTTACGTTGACTCCGCCCGATCAAATCACATATTATTTTGATGACGAAGGAACAACGGCTTATGTTTTTTGGGATAAGGAATCGACCGAATATTATGAGGTCAAATCCGATACGGCTTATTTAAAATTAACTGAACCCGCATTCTCCGTTAAAAATATAGAAAAAGATACAAATTACAAATTCAGAATACGCAAAGTTAACGATACGGGAACAACAAAAACATATTCTGAATGGTTAGACGTTGATATAATGTATTCCGAAGAAGAGTCAGACTCCGATACTGAAACAGAGTCTGAAACCGAAACTGATTCTGGTTCGGACAGCGAAGATAACCAAAACTCCGACACCGACACCAATACCGAAACTGAATCTGAAACCGAAACGGATTCCGATTCGGACAGCGAAGATAATCAAAACTCCGACTCTGATACACCTATAACAACAGACTCGGACACCGAAACGGAAACGGAAACTGATTCCGAAACCCAAACTGATTCCGATTCAGACAGTGAAGATAACCCGAACTCCGACCCTGATATACCTACAACAACGGACTCCGACACCGAAACGGAAACTGATTCCGAAATCGAAACTGATTACGATTCAGACAGTGAAGATAACCCGAACTCCGACCCTGATATACCTACAACAACGGACTCCGACACCGAAACAGACTTCGATTCAGACAGCGAAGATAACCCGAACTCTGATCCCGATATACCTACCGTAACAGACACCGATAAAATTCTTGACACAGATACCGAAATAGTATTCGTAATTGATACGGAAACCGAAACCGATACAGAAACCGTAACCGATTCCGAAGCAGATTCTGAAAGCGATACCGACACAGACCCTATGGACACGAAATCGTTTGAAATAAATCTATGGGCTGTGGAAAGTGATAAAATCACCGTTAGATTTGGTTGGTACGAATTTGGAGAAAAAATCAGATTCAGAGCGGATCATTACGAATATTCCGTCATCAGCGGAAACGATACCGTCGGAAACGGAAAAACTAAAACATTATATGCTGTTTTCAGAAATCCTCTGCCTCAAACAGAGTATATCATTAATATAAAGGCTTTCGATAAAGGCGGTAATCTTATTGCCGAAACAAGAGCTTATATAGAAACAAATTAGCACAAAAAAAGGGCTGTTAAAAAACAACAGCCCTAAGAAATCTCCAATTTGTTGGTTATTTTCTCTTCTTTTTTTTGAAAAAAAAAGAAGCAAAAAAAACTTTTACTATATAAATTTTATGT
>CACXHC010000019.1 GCA_902767285.1 uncultured Ruminococcus sp. | reverse complement strand
ACTGCGATAAAAACTATTCCGGCAGTCAGCAAGACTTTATAAAATTTCATTAATTATTTTTCTTGCCCCTTTCTGCGTGACTTTACCGATTTTATTATTGTTATAACAATCAAAGTTCCTATTGATGATATTATAATTATAGAACCTGTCACCACTATCGGCAAAGACATATTTACTCCGTACACAGACACTTTGACTGAATTGTTGTTGAAATCGTCAAATATAGAGTTATTTACGGCTGTCTGCTGAGGAGTATCGTCTGTTTCCGAAATAATTTCTCTTTTTATGATTTTACGGACATTTCCCTTTTTGTCGTAATTGATTTTACCATCATACGGAATACGTTCTCCTCGAACCAAAAGCCTGTGCGAGTTTATGCCGTATGGATAGCAGGTGAGGAGTGTTATATAATCTTTATCAGGAAATATAACTAAATCCGAAGAATCGGTCGGTTCGACAACTTTTATTTGGTCAACACTGTATGCGTGAATCTCGTCAAGATACTGAATATAAAAAATATCGCCTTTTTCCAGCTTCGAAATATCGGTGAACAGAATAGATGACGGAAGTCCAGTATGTCCCGTAAGCACACAATGCGAACTTTTGCCTCCAACGGGAAGAGATGTGTTTCGGAGATGCCCTATGCCCTTTTCGAGAATTTCCGATGAAGTTCCCTTGTATATTGGAAGATTTACGTCTATTTTAGGTATTTTGATTATACCCAAAGTATCATTTCCCACACTGAGTGCATCATTGTAACCTGAACCATCATCGTAATCATTCTCGACATTATCTTCATCTACCGAATTTATGGTCAATTCACCAGATGCAAGTTTACGGTTGTAGTCATCGGCATTATTTTTTAGTTCCTGCTTTTTATCTTCGTTAAGTTGCTGTACAACTGTATTGTACTCTGCTTGAACAGCGTTTTGCTGCATAACATTAATAATATTTCCTATTATCGGATATAAAATAAAACAACTGCCAACTACGAGCATTATTATAGCAATAATTTTTCTTTTCATCTTATAAAAAAATCCACTCCAGTCGAAACAGTACTTAGTAAAATTTTTTATTCGGTTTTGTTGATTACCCGAGAAAGCTCACGAAGCATTGTAGGAATATCTATTGGTTTTGCGATATGTCCGTTCATTCCGGCGTCGTGTGCTGCTTGAATATCTTCCGCAAAAGCGTTTGCCGTCATAGCTATAATTGGAATATTCGCAAGTTCTTTATTATCAAGAGAGCGAATTGCTTTAGTGGCTTCATATCCGCCCATAACGGGCATTTGTATATCCATCAAAACAGCTTGATATTCCCCGTGAGATGAATTTGCTATTATATCATACGCTTGTTTTCCGTTTTCGACTGTATTCATCACAAATCCCGATTGTTCGAGTATAAGTGTTGCTATTTCACGATTTATCTCGTTATCATCAGCCAGCAGCAATTTTGTTCCGGCGAAATTTATGCTGTACAATTCGTTTTCTTTGTTATCATTTTCTTCAGGATCATCTTCTGCAAGCGTGAAATCAAAAATAATAGTAAACTCAGTTCCTTTTCCTTTTTCCGATACAACCGTTATTTTACCATTCATCATATCAACGATGCTTTTGGTGATAGCCAACCCAAGCCCTGTTCCTTCAATGCCCGCAACGGTTCTTTCTCTGGAATAAGCGTCAAAAACAGTTTCCACAAATTCTGGTGACATTCCCATACCCGTATCCGATACACGAAGTTCATAACTGCCGATATTATCCGCAACGGATATTTGAGTCAGTGTTACGGTGACACGACCTCCCTCGGGTGTAAATTTATAAGCATTACCTATAAGATTCAAGAGGACTCGGTTCAAATGCGGTGCATCACACATTACGCACGGATTTTCAACATCGCATATGTTAACTTGATAATTAATACTTTTGGATACCATTTGCGTGGAGAACATATCTTTCACACCGTTCATAATTTTTATCAGGTTTGCTTTTTCGATAATCAGTTCCATTTTTCCGCTTTCGATTCGGCTCATATCAAGAACATCGTTTATCAAAGCGAGAAGATGTTTACTCGACAAATCTATTTTCTCCAAATGATTTTTTATTACCGAAGTATCGGTTTCTTTTTTGGCAAGTTCAGTATAGCCTACTATTGCGTTCATGGGAGTTCGTATATCGTGGCTCATGTTTGATAGAAAAGTACTTTTCGCTCGGCTTCCTTCTTCTGCCTTGATACGTTTTTTTATTTGCTCATTTTCTCTTTTGGTCATAGATTTGTAAATACTCACCATAATGAATAACGCAATAACAATGACGGTCATCTGCACCCAGCTGTTACGTACCATAATTGTATTTAATTCGTCCATTTTTTGCTGAAGATAATAAGAAGAATCCGAAACCCCTTCTTCGTCTAATTCAATGCCATGATCGTAAAATTCTTGTTGGTTATAATTGTTGAGGTCGAATAAAACTTGTTCTGTTGTATCGTGAGTTTCCTGACGTAGCCAAAACATCGATGTAAAAAATATCAAGCACAGTAGGGCTACCCATATAGTTGTTGATTTTCCGAAGCGATTCTGTTTATCGTGGCGGAAAACGATACGGAAAAAAACTAATCCAAGTACACTCCATATTATTAAAATCAAATAAGATACCGATGAAAGTGTACTGACTGTCCAAATATTCGGTATCATGAAATATACAAAAAACAAAAACGAAATTATTGTTCCGATTATACCGGTAATTTGAATTTTAGTATTTTTGTTATCACGGGCAATTTTGAAAGCCGCCGCCGATGTATATGCATATGCTATCAAAGCACCGATGGTATTTACATCCACTATCCATCCAATAGCCGCACGGCCTACAAACGGAATAATGACCGATATTATCATAAGAAATTTAATTGCATTTGATGGATTTTCTTTTTTATTCAAGCGTCCGAACCATTCGGGAAGTATTCCGTCTTTAGCCATAGCGTACATAAGACGGCTTGCGGCAATACAGTTTCCGACTAATCCGCTGATGATTCCGCCCAATACGGATATACTGAGTACTGCATGTCCTGTTCTTCCCATGCTTTTGTCTATTACATAGAATGTGGGAATGCTTTCAAATCCTTCGAGATCATTAAGATTGGCAACATACTCTGCCCAACTTCCGTATCTTTCGGGGTAGCTCGATGATGCGATAAATACCAACATCACATAACACATGGCACTCATTATAAGAGCAACAAGCATTATCCATATCGATTTTTTTGGAGTAAATTTGAATGCTTGTGTTGAATTGGAAATTGATTCAAAACCAACAAATGCCCAAGGTGTAAGAACTACAATATTGAATATTTGATGTATTTCGCTTTTGCCTGACGGTGCAAACATCGGCGTGATGTGTGAAATTCCGCCGTTTTTGCCGATTACCGCTATTGAACAAACCGCAACTCCGATCACAAGCGAAAATACCATGATTGTTTGGATAACAACGGCGGTACGTTTGCTTATCATACAAATAAATCCAAATACCAAAATGACTCCCAAAGTCAAGAGAGCTTCACCACAGTACACATGATACCCGCTAACTTGATAATGAAAACCCCACTGTAACGCTCCGCCAAAAAGATTTCGCACAATAAGTACTATGGCAGTAGCATTTGCCCACATTATTGCTACATATACCAGCATCAAAAACCAAGCACTTAACAAGCCATGGTCATAACCAAAAGCCCGTATTGAATATGTAAGAGTTCCTCCGGCATCAGGATATTTATTCATCAAAAAATGATAGTTTACGCCGATAAGCATCATTATAAATACGCCTATCAACATTCCGATAGCCGTTCCGCAGGGGCCGGCTATCGGAAGGAAAGTAGAGCCGTTCATAACGAACGCACCCCAGCCAACGGCACAGCCCATTGACAATGCCCATACTTCCAAAACAGACAAGTATTGGGTTAGAGTTCTGTTTTGATTATCTTCGATATTTGCTTTTGTACCGATAGAGCAACACCCCCTATATTTTGTAAAAAAACGGCGTGAATTTGCTGTATTCCTATTACATATTATAAAGTATTATACTATGTTTTTACACATTTAGTCAAGAATAATTTAGCTGAGTAAAAAATAAGGTGCTGTGAAAAATTGGCTTTCTTT